>JBNMJJ010000334.1:0-2783 GCA_050873745.1 Lachnospiraceae bacterium
GAACATAGTCTGCATGCTTTATTACTTCGTCAAAAAATTGTGCAAGGTCGGTGACCCCTGCCTTCTGCAGCTCTCTTGCCTTCATGGCAGCTCCCTTGGCTACCGTAAGAATGGTGCCCTCCTTGGGTTTCATTACTGCCTTATAGGCGGTTTCCACAGCACATTCTGCGGCTTCGGTAAGGAGGGTGACATCCAGCTCCTGATGGGTCTTGATTACTTTGCAGAAGCCTCGAAAGAGCTGGGAAAGAATTACACCGGAGTTTCCTCTTGCTCCTCTTAAGGAACCGGAGGAAATAGCCTTTGCTAGACTCTCCATATCATCGTCAATCAGTCCCGCAACCTCCTTTGCCGCCGACATAATGGTCAGGGACATATTGGTGCCGGTATCTCCGTCAGGAACGGGAAACACATTCAGCTCATTAATCCATTCCTTCTTCGCCTCCAGATTCTGTGCTCCGGCCAGAAACATTTTGGAAAGCATCCTAACATCAATTATATTTGAAGCCACTTAAATTTCCTCCTTAATCAATCACTCTGACACCTTCTACATAGACGTTAATCTTTCCTACATCTATGCCGGTAAATTCTTCAACCTTATATTTCACATTCTCAATTAAATTATCGGAAACGGCAATAATGCTTACTCCATAGGCAATGATAACATGGAAATCCAGAATCAGCTTGTTGTTCTCCATTCTTACGGCAATGCCCCGGGTAATGCTGTCCATTTTCAAAAGCTTTACCAGACCGTCCTTTACATTGATTCCGGCCATGCCGACGATACCGAAGCATTCTACTGCCACGGTGCCTGCATAACGGCTTACTACCTCTTTGTCAATGGTAATCTTACCCATATGCGTATTCATAGAAGATCCTTTCATATAGTACCTCCTTCAATCTTGATTCATTCTTGAACCGTAACTGTCCGAACGAAACGGCTTTCTGAACAATTACCTTTAATCTTATAATATAACATGCCCATTATACTCGTTTTAAAAGAAAAAATAAACCTAAAAATATTGATTTTACAATATTTTGTATATTTTCTATATTTTCCGCTTGCAATTATACAATTCTTCTGCTATTATACTACTGTTGTGATTCGTAAGGATTAATTTACGGTTAGGAGGTGTCAACATGGCAAAATGCGATATTTGTGGTAAAGGCGTACATTTCGGTAATAACGTTAGCCATTCTCATAGAAGATCCAATCACATTTGGAAGTCAAACGTTAAAAGTATTAAATGTAAGGTAAACGGAGCTGCAAAGAAGCTTCACGTTTGTACCAGTTGCTTAAAGTCTGGTAAAGTAGAAAGAGCTTAGTCGTTCCTGGAACTGTCGTAGAAATACGGCAGTTTTTTTATTGCCGGGAGGCTTCTCTTTCGGAATACAGCAAAAAATCTTCCTATGATGCCCAAAATCCAGCCTAATCTTAGGCATTAGCCATCTGTTTTTCTCTATATAGACAATTTTCGTTTTTTCAAGAGAGACTTAACAAGATAAGGGAAAAAGGCTGAATTTTCAACCACTGCCGCTTTCTGAGAATAAATATCAACAGAGCATTCTGTACTAAAAAAAAGACATGATAAATTATTGTCAATCCTTTCCAGTTCCTGTATAATACCCACGTTAGTGAAATACATGGTCATTGAATAATAAACGGAGGAATTGAGAATGAAGATTTCAGATACAATTCGATATATTGGTGTAACGGACAGAGAAATCGATTTATTCGAGGGACAATACCCTGTACCCGAGGGAATAACTTATAATTCTTTTGTCATTCTGGACGATAAAATTGCGGTTATGGATTCTGTAGATGCTGCCTTTACTCAGGAGTGGCTGGAAAACCTGAAGGCAGCTCTTGAAGGAAAAACTCCTGATTATCTGATTGTCCATCATATGGAGCCGGACCATTCAGCCAGTATAAAATCTTTTATGGACAACTATCCTGATACAACGCTGGTTGCATCCGCAAAAGCATTTACTATGATTAGGAATTTTTTTGGAACCGATTATTCTCATCAGAATCTTGTGGTGGGTGACGGTGACACTCTCCTATTGGGCAAGCATGAACTGACCTTCTACACCGCTCCTATGGTACACTGGCCTGAAGTCATCGTGACCTATGACAGCTATGATAAAATTCTGTTTTCGGCAGACGGTTTCGGCTGCTTCGGCATCCCCGGGAACATTGAGGAGTGGATACCCCAGGGCCGCCGTTACTATATAGGAATCGTTTCCAAATATGGCCCCCAGGTACAGGCGTTGCTGAAAAAGCTGGCGGGGCTGGATATTCAGAAAATCCACTCCCTGCACGGTGCTGTACTGGATAAAAGCATCAATATCTGCCTGGAGCTTTACGATACCTGGTCTTCCTATCGTCCCGAAAGCGAAGGAGTTGTTATTGCCTACACTTCTGCTTACGGCAATACCAAAGAAGCGGCTGAGCTTTTGGCTGAAAAAATCAAAGAACAGGGAGAAAATAATGTGGTTCTTTATGACCTGGCCCGCTGCGATATGTCCCATGCCGTAACCGATGCTTTCCGCTACAGCAGGCTGGTTTTGGCTTCGCTCACCTATAATGGAGATGTTTTTCCTTTTATGAGAACCTTTATCGAGCATTTGACTGAGCGCAATTTCCAGAACCGTAAGGTTGCTTTTATAGAAAATGGAAGCTGGGCGCCCGCCGCTGCCAAGGTGATGCAGGAAATGCTGGAAAAAAGCAAGAATCTTACTTTTGCCGGGACAACCGTAAGGATACCCTCTGCGCTGAACGAAGA
>JBNMJJ010000335.1:0-2780 GCA_050873745.1 Lachnospiraceae bacterium
ATTTATCTGGGGGCCTTTTCTCAGGTTCAGGTTGAGAAGCATTTTGCCATCGTCTGTGCCGGTTTTTTCGTAGCCCGGGGATTAAGCGGAATCAGTGTGGTTTCTTTTCCCACGGCAAAAAAAGAGGGACTGCTTCATGGGTTTGCCTCTGTGGCCAGTAAGAAAAGGGTAAGAGCAGTTCTGATTCTGGAGACGGCGATGGGGCTGGTCTTTATGCTGATGCAGTCAAAAATCTGTACAATAATCGTCCTGCTGGCTCTTTTTGTGGTCTATGCTTATTACCATTATCGCTGTAAAAAAGAGCTGGGCGGTATTACCGGAGACACCGCAGGCTGTCTGCTCCTTCTATTGGAGGCTGCGGTGGTGGCTGCGGCTGCAGTGGTGGAGGTTATTGGGCTGCGGTAAAGGAAGGAGAGGGTGCAGGATGCGAAAACTGATTATCGGCGGATACGCCCAGGGAAAATTAGCTTATGCCCTGGAAAAAGTTCAGGGAGAGAAGTTCAGGGTGGTAGAAGCGGATTTGGCAGAAGGTGAAGAACGGGTAATCATTAACCACTTCCATCTCTGGGTCAGCAGCCGCCTTTTAGCGGGAAAAAATCCGGAAGAAGAGCTGGAGCGGTGGCTTTTGGCTCATTCGGATTGGATAATTCTTTCGGATGAGCTGGGGAATGGAATCGTTCCCGTGGACGCATTCCAGAGGGAGTACAGGGAAAGAACGGGAAGAATGCTAATCCGGCTGGCCGGGCTGGCGGATGAGGTGGAAAGAGTGATATGCGGAATAGGACAGAAAATCAAATAACCCTGGTCTTTATTCGTCATGGAAAAACCAAATCCAATGAAGAAGGCCGTTATCTGGGGAAGGAGGATGAGCCTCTTTCCGAAAAGGGAA
Source organism: Lachnospiraceae bacterium (assembly GCA_050873745.1). Lineage (GTDB taxonomy): Bacteria > Bacillota > Clostridia > Lachnospirales > Lachnospiraceae > SFDP01. Next base: position 890 of record JBNMJJ010000335.1, read on the forward strand.
GAAAAGAGCTTCGGCTAAAGGCAGGGGAAGGCTTCTACCCATCGGTGGAGCTTCTTTTTACCAGCCCCATGAAAAGGTGTCTGGAAACGGTAAAGCTGCTTTATCCGGATAAAAGGGCGAGAATCATTTCCCGGTGGACAGAAATTGACTTCGGACTTTTTTCCGGGAAAAACTATGAAGAGCTTAAGGACAGCCAGGTCTACCAGAAATGGCTGGACAGCAAAGGAACCCTGCCCTTTCCCGGGGGAGAAAGCCGGGAGGAGTTTGGCATACGTTGTGAAGAGGGTTTTCAGGAAATGATGAAGCAGGTGGAGAAGCAAAAAAAGAGTGGAGTTCCTATGCGAGTGGGCATCGTTGTACATGGGGGAACCATTATGGCCCTTCTTTGCCGCTATGGCGGAGGGGACTATTTTGACTACCAGTTGAAAAACGGTGAGGTTTATGTGGTGAAGGTGAGAGATGAGGGACAGCCGCCAGTTTGGGAGATAGAAAAAAGATGAAGGGACATATAGCGGCATTTTTTGCCGGATTTCTTTTGGATATGGCCTTTGGAGACCCTCATGGCCTGTCCCATCCGGTTTGCTGGATGGGAAAACTCATCAGCGGTCTGGAAAAAGGGCTGAATCCGCAGAAGAACAGGCAGGAGAGTAAAGCGGTAAGTGTAAGAGAAGCTGAGGAAGGCTCCCAAAATGCTTCCGAAGAAAGTTCCAGAGAAAGTTCCGAAATGCCTTATAAATGCTTTCGAAGAATGCGCCAAAATGCCTGCCGGAAGGGCTCGGTAAGGAACCCTCAGAAAGAAAAAGGGCAGCAGCTTTGGAAGGGGATGCTTCTGGTGGTTGTGGTCCTGGGCGTTACAGGGAGTGTAGTAAGCCTGCTTCTGGCGGTTGCCTATGGAGTGCATTTCTGGCTGGGGGTGGCGGTAGAAGCGGTGATGACCTACCAGATTTTAGCGGCTAAATGCCTTAAGACAGAGAGTATGAAGGTTTATCAAAGATTAAAGGAAGATGACCTGGAGGGGGCAAGAAGGGCGGTAGCCATGATTGTGGGAAGGGATACTAAGGACCTGTCTAAAAAGGGAGTAGCCAGGGCAGCCATAGAAACGGTGGCGGAAAACACCTCCGACGGAGTAATTGCTCCCATGTTTTATACTGCTCTGGGCGGTCCGGTACTGGGCTTTCTTTACAAGGCAGTGAACACCATGGATTCCATGGTGGGATATAAAAATGAAAGGTATCTGTATTTTGGAAGAGCAGCGGCCCGGCTGGACGATGGAGTAAATTTTCTTCCTGCCAGAATCAGCGCACTGCTGATGGTGCTGGCAGCGTGTCTGGGAGGAAAGGATTTTTCGGTAAAAAGGGCATGGCTTATTTTTCGGCGGGACAGATATAAGCATGCCAGCCCCAATTCGGCCCAGACCGAGGCGGTATGCGCCGGGGCCCTGGGAATACGGCTGGCAGGAGACGCCAGCTATTTTGGACGGATAGTGAAAAAGCCCTGTATCGGAGATGCCCTGCGGGAGGTGGAGGCAAAAGACATTCAGCGGGCAAACCGATTGATGTATCTCACCGCCTGGCTGGGAGAAATACTCTGCCTGGGGGGAATGCTTTTTTGGATGTGGAGGATGGGGTGATTGCTGTTTGTGTGAGAGGTTAGATTCTGGTGGTGATTTTGGCTTGTGAAAGCGAGAGGGTACTTTTGGAAGAGTAGGTTTTGGCTTGTGAAAGCCAGAGAGTGCTTTCACAAGATTGGGTTTGTCAGGAAATTGGGCATATAGAAAAACAGACCTCATTTCTACCCACTTATCCCCTAAAATTGCATGAAATTAGTTTACATAATTTCGATATTTTCTATATAGGAAAAAAATTGCGTGAATTGCCCAAAATTTTTCTGA
>JBNMJJ010000336.1:0-2771 GCA_050873745.1 Lachnospiraceae bacterium
ATCTATGGGCATGGTGTCTGGAAAAAGGCTACTTTCCTTCTACAGACAGTTTTCTTTTGACGGTGGAGCTTTCCCTGACCCTTATCCTTTTCCTTGGGATGCTGGTTAAATTGTACATCCTGTTTTTTTCTCTGAGAAAAATCATCAGGGATTGGGGAAACAGGGACTGTTTTATCCGTCCGGCAGAAGAGCGTTTCCTGCTTTTCCCCGGACTGACAGGGCTTTTTTTGTGTACCATGATACGAATCATTATTGTCCCCACAGAAGCCGACTTTAACCAGATGCTTTACCAAAAATATCCTTTTTTATCCGTATTTGTGCCTGTCATCCTGCTTTTTAGCCTGTTTTCTATTCTTTTTTCTATAAAGCTGTTTAAGGATATGCTTTCCCTCCAGCAGGAAAAGAACAGCCGTATTATATTAGAGCAGCAGATTCACACCCTACAAAAGCAGACTAAAGAAATGGAAAGGCTTTACTCTGGAATTCGTGGGTGGAAGCATGATATGAAAAATACCTTGTCTGTACTCATGCAGCTTTCCAAAGAGGGGCAGGAGAACTCTGTTCTTCAGTCAGAGCTGGATGCCTACCTGGCCCGGTTAAATACGAATCTGGAAGCCTTTGACACAGATTTTCACACGGGCAACAGGGTAGTAGATACCTTATTGAAGCTGAAACAGTATGAAATAAGCTGTTGGGAGCCAGAGCTGGCTATTGAAGCAGACCGGCTTTTATTTCCTGATGGGCTTACTATTGAAAGCTATGATTTGGCGATTATTCTGGGAAATGCTTTAGACAATGCCATAGAGGCCTGCCGCAGACTCCGGGACAAAGAGGAAGCGGAGCTGTTTATCCGACTTTCTTCCTTTGATAAAAACAATCTTTTCTTTGTGGAAATTATCAACAGCTTCGACGGAATACTAAACAGCAGCCCTGCGCAGGAGTTTCCCCAGACCTTAAAGGATGATAAAACTATCCACGGCATCGGTCTGATGAACATCAAAGCTGCTACACTAAAATACGATGGGGAAGTGGACTGGATGGCTGACGACTGTGTTTTTAGTCTTACGGTCATGATGAAAGCCTTGTAATCTTGTAATAAGGAAGAGAAGCCTGTCCTTTCCAGATTTCAAAAAAACTGTTTACAACTTCGATATTTTTATGCTATTATTACGTCAAGCATATGACGTTCTATTCTTTCGGCACAAGCCGTCTATTACCATTTCTTTAGAAAATCTATGCGAAACAATTCTATTCAGGCAGGAGATTTTCTAAAGCTTTTGGCGGCTTCTTCATAGCAGCTTACGACTTTATCAAGGGCCTCCTGCCGTTCCAGGAGGTATCTATGATGAACAAAACCAAAGTAACCGATAACCCTTTTTCCGTTCGGTGGACTTTATGAACATCAATGCAGGCTATAATCAGGAGCTTAAAGATGCCTGTGCAAGTTTAAAGGAGTATTGTCTTTTTGTGGAAAGAGTGCGTCAATATGCTGCCGGGAAGGCCGCTTCTCTGGAAGAAGCAGTAAACCGGGCAGTTGAGGAATGTATTGCCGAGGGAATCCTAAAAGAATTTTTAATAGCCCATCGAGGGGAGGTCGTTACAATGAGCATATTGGAATTTACCCTGGAAGACTGGATTAAAGTTATGCAGGCCGAAAAAGAGGAAGGACTGGCTGAGAGCATGGAAAAAGGACGCACTGAAGGAAAACGTATCGGTGAAGAAACAGGACTGAAGGCTCTGGTCACTTCCCTTGCCCCATTGCTTCCCGATTTTGAAGCCGTCTATAAAGCCGTCATCGCCAACGAAGAATATAAAGACTACACCAAAGACCAGGTGGCAAAATATTACCCAAACCGCAGCAAATAAATCAATCCCGGAATAAGTCACCCTAACCTACATGATATTACTACACAGCATCCCAAATCTGTGGGGAGAATGCCCTTTCCAGGGCATTCTCCGGTGTGAAGCTAGAAACTTCTTGGCGAAATGCCCTCTGGCATGAGCCTCTAGAAGTTCTCTTCACACTCCGTTCCCCCAAATCCCCATTTGATTCCCTCCTGATTAAGATAAACCTTTCGTCTTACGATGTATGATATGAAGGCCGTTTTATATAAGGCCCGAAGAAAGGGGACATGAACCATGCAAGTTACAAATCTGGTAAATCAATTATCCACAGCCAGCATAACAAACGGCACCAGAAGGACAGGCAGGACCAGCAGAACCAGCCAAGCTGCCTCCACCTTTAATCAGACCCTGCAGCAAAAACGGATTAATCAGGTAAAGCAGGAAATTTATGACAAGTTTCAAATCAGTGTAGGCAGCCAAGGAAAATCCTTTTCCTGCTATATGCCTTCAAGCCTTCTCCAAAAAATGAGCGTCAATCCTCAGCTAAAGGAAAAGGTTTATGAACAGTTGGAATCCTACACCCCTGAGAATCTTCAAGCTTCTGTCGCAGGACTGAATCCTCCGGTGAAAAAATGCACACTGATTTTTGATGAAGGAGGAGATTCTACGGCAACATTGGAGGCTGCTTCATCTAATCAGAGCTTAAATTCCTCCGCCAACAGCCTGTATCAAAACTATCTGCTGCAGAGGGCAAACCTGCTTTCTTATCCATCCGGCCTTTATTCCGGCTACGGCAGTACAGCTTATGGACTGGGAATGAGTTCTTACGGGGGATTGGGCTATGGTCTAAATTCCTTATATGGATTGGGCGGCTACCCATACAGCGCATCTTCTTTTTATGGAGCAGGTTCTCTGTACAATAACAG
>JBNMJJ010000337.1:0-2763 GCA_050873745.1 Lachnospiraceae bacterium
ATTCTGTCCATAATCATTTCCAGAATAAACCGGACGGGCATCGGGGCAGGCGCCATCCCGCCCTTTATATTTTCCAGACTGTAGTCTATCCAGTATTCGTAATGATGTTTATTCCTTCCCTTGTGGTGAAGCCAGGAGGCCGAATAGCCTCTCCATTCTCTTTCCGCATTATTGGGGCTCTGGTCTCCCTGATAAAATCTCGCCCCTACCAGAAACTCCGTGGGACTGTATTTGGATAAATCATGGCAAATCCCCTGTCTGTATAAACCTATGGAAAAACAGCCCTTCATCACCAGCCATTTGTGGTAGGTAATCGTTTTAAAATGCTGATAAGCTTTCATCAAAATCACTTTTACTTCCTTTTGCCGTAATTATTTTAATGGATCTGGGTCTCATGAAAATCTCTTTTTCATCCGCTAACAAACCTCTTTTTTCCTGGTCCGAGGTATCCAAAAGCAATTCCCAGCGGCTCTTTCCCGGTAGATTGGGAAGAGCCAGCGTTTTTTCCTGCCAATTCATATTGATGCAAAGGTAGAGATAAGTCTGCTCACTGTAAAACAGGATTCCCCCTGCCTCCTCGTTGCTTTCGTTCCAGCTCAGTTTCCAGGCATCTTTTCCATGGTAGGACAGATAAGGATACTCCACCCTGGTACGCCTGTTCTTTTCCACAGCCCTTATTTTTAATAAGGTAAATTCCTTTCTCAGGCCAATCAGCTCTTTCGTAAATTGAAACTGCTCCCTGTTTTTCGCCAAATCCCTCCAGTTTAACCAGGAAATCAGGTTATCCTGACAGTAGGGATTGTTGTTTCCGTTTTGGGAATTTTCAAATTCATCACCAGCCAAAATAACCGGAGTTCCTTTGGAAAACAGAAGGAGAACAAGGGCATTCTTCATCTGCTTTTTACGAAGGGCAAGAATATTCTTCCTTTTACTGGGCCCTTCGATTCCGCAATTCCAACTGACATTGTGGTTGTTACCGTCCCGCCCCTCTTCACCGTTTTCCTCGTTGTGTTTTCGGTCATAGGACACCATATCCTTCAGAGTAAAGCTGTTATAATTGGTCATGTAGACCATATTGCCTGCCCATCTGGACTCATAAAGCATGGCTTCAAAGGCCGTCCCCAAAGCCCCTACATCCCCTTTCAGAAAATGCCGCAGGGCAAACATGGCCCCATCATTGCAGGTGGCCAGATGCCTGAACACCGGCTCCCCCTCTCCCTCGTAAAACCTCTGCCCGTCAAAATTCTCATAGAGCAGTTTGGTATTGTATAAAATGGGGTCCGATGCCAGAAACTCAATGGGAATTCCCGTTCCCAGCAGCCTGAATCCGTCTACATGGTATTCCTGTACCCAGAAGCGCAGCACCTCCAGCAGATAAACCTGATTGACTGCGGGCAAAAAATAAAACTGCATAATAATTTCTATTCCCTGTTTATGCAGCTCCTTCACCATATTTTTAAAGGAAATATCCGGGTGCTTACTTGCGCTGTAAGATGCCTTGGGGGCAAAATAAGCAGCCTCCTTAAATCCCCAGTAGTTTATCCTCTCTTTGTCGGATAACCGGGCCGGCTCTGCCTTGTAGTTGGCCTTCACATATTCCATGGTCAAAGGATGCTCCTCTGACCTTTCCTGCTCCATAAATTCATAGGCCGGAAGCAGCTCCAAAGCGGTAATGCCCAGCTCCTTTAAATAGGGAATCTTCTCTACCACGCCTTCAAAGGTTCCCTTTTTCTTCACTCCGGAGGAGGAATGCCGGGTAAAGCCTCTTACATGAAGCTGATAAAACACACTGTCTTCAAAGGGTAAATATAAAGGACTGTCCCCTTCCCATGAAAAAGGATTCAACCCGATTCCTGCAGACAGGCGGACATTCTTTCCCCCCCATACCTCATTGCCAACCACAACTTTGGCATAAGGGTCCATTACTTCGCAACCATCCTCCATAAAAGTATAGGTATATCTGTCGGGACGAATCCCCTCTACAATAAGAGAATATACGTTTCCTATCTGGTGCTCTTTCGTAAAGGGAATGGTCGTTTTATCTCCGCTTTTTCTGTCATATAATACCAAACCGGTACCAGGCCTGCCAGTATTCTTCATTACAAACTGTACCTCCTGGCCGTTTGCCAGCCTGCTGCTTGACAGCTTGCTGCCTGTCAGGGTTGCTCCCATAGGAAGAGCATTGCCAATCCTGTATTTTGTCATGGTATTCTCCCTTCATCTCTTGTTCTTTTACTATAGCATATTTTCCTTCTCTTGGGAAACATTTTGTCCTTGTCATCTCCTCCAAAGACTAGTACAATAAATGCAGATACAAGCTCTGGAAAGGAGGATAAATATGGGAAAACAGGATAATTCAGACGAAGAAATGACTGTGGAGATGACTCTGGAGGACGGCACTGTGGTCAACTGCGCCGTAATCACCATTCTGTCTGTTGGAGAAAAGGACTATATCGCTCTTCTGCCCCTGGATGAGAATGGAGAGAATGAGGATGGTGAAACCTGGTTCTACCGCTACAGCGAGAACCCCGATGACCCGGATGAAGAGCCCGTTCTGGATTTTATCGACAGCGATGAGGAATGGGAAAAGGTTGAAGATGCCTTCGATGAATATTTGGACAGTTGTGAATTTGATGAGCTTATAGAGGGGGAGTAATCCTCCTCTATTTTCTTTTGGGCACAGAAAGTATCTCCCAGGGCTTTCGCTGAAGAGGAAGAAAACGGCTGGGCTGCAGCTTCTTTCCGAATTTATCCTGAATATAC
>JBNMJJ010000338.1:0-2744 GCA_050873745.1 Lachnospiraceae bacterium
ACGTTTGTATTATTATGTCTTCTTTCCCTTTTGGTAAACAGGCGCACTGCCAGGACGATAATCAGAATCACCACAGCCCATACTGCCAGAACAGGCAGGGCAATGATAAACTCGATACCGAAGTTTTTCAGTCCCTTTCCTACCCGGTAGAGATTATCCGAAAAGCCGCTTTGGATTCTTTCCCAGGTGCCCTTTTCCGGCTGAGGCGTATATCTCTCCACCTCTTCTATGTACAAATCAATGGTGCTGTAGTCTATCTGGTTGTCGTAGGTGCGAAGCTGGGCCTCCATGCTTTCCAACTGGTAACGCACATCGGACAGACGGCTTTCCAGAGCAATAATGTCCTCTATGGTTGCCGCCTTTTCCAAAAGCTCCAGCAGCCTCTCCTGCTCAGTGGCCAGCATCCGCTTATGGCTCTCCAAATCCACATAGGCTAAGGTAACGTCCTCCACCGACTCATTCTCCCGGGTGACGTTTCCCGCTTCCTTTACCCTTCCGATAAATTCATCCAGCTTATCCTGGGGTATCCTTACCTGGAGATGGGCGCTTCGGCTGCCACCGCTGTACTGGCTGCCATAATAAGCCTCCCGGTACTCGATATAGCCTCCAAGGCGGGAAGTCTGTTCCTCCAGCCGGGCCATCAGTTCATCATAATTTTCCGTTTCTACGTTCAAATCCACCCGGCGAATCAACTTCCGATTAGCCGCCGTAGCCTGAACCCGGGCGGAGCCCTCTGCGGTGGAGGCTGCTCCGTTATTTACCGCAACCCCTCCTTCACCGGCGCTGTAGGCTGCCATATCATAAGCGGCTGCCTCCTCCGCCGCCGCTGCTTCTGTTCTCTGAGCGCTATTTTTGGCTGAATCGGATGAACTGCTGCCGCAGGCCGTCAGCAAAAACAGTGCAGCCAAAAACAGCAGGAGCATATTCCCTTTTTTCCAGTAACTTTTTTTCTTTTTCATATCTTCCTCCCCTTTCCTTACTTCTGGCTACACTCCATGATGCTGTCCGGCGGCACCTAATAAGCTCTCTTCACACTATAGCAAATTTTCCACCCTTTCAAAGAGCCCTTCATTTTCCCTTATCTTATTCTGTGTTCCTACCACACAGAGGCAGTCCTCTTCCAGAATGGCCTTTACATAATCAGCCAGCTTACGAATATCCTCTCCCTCTACCGCAAGGAGCTGGTCTCTCTCCTGCTGGAAATCCTCCCGGCTCTGGTTAGTTAAATAAGCGTTCAGGGAACGAACTCCTTTGGACTGAGGGGTCAGAGGTATATCTAGCTCACTTACTGCACCGATAATATACTGGTTCATGGTTCTTTCTTCCCCCAAAAAGTTCTTCAAATATTCCACCGCTCCTTCATAAACCTGCAGGGTTTTCTCCAGATTGGGGTCACGGTAGGACACAAAGTAGCTGTCCCCGTTTTTGGAAAATCCGGATACACAGCCGTAGGCTCCGCCTTTAACCCTGACCTGATTCCACAGGTAGTCGTAGCCCATAATCACCTTCAGCACCCTGAGGGCTCCCGTATAGGGCAGACCCTTCTTTCGGAAATTTCCCGCTTTAGCCACATACTGAACCTGTCCTGCCGTAATAAAGCCTTCCTGCTTTTTCACCAGAGGAAGGGTTAAGTTTGCTCCGCTTTCCTGTCCTTCGGGAAGCTCTGCGGCAAATTCCTTTACCGTCTTTGCAAAGGTCTCATAGCCTTCTTCACTTCCAGTGTAGTCATACATTAGATTCTTTTTACAGAATAAAATGTTGCACAGCTCCTCTAATTCTTTCTGCAGCTCTTTCTTTCCGTCCTCAAAATTCTTCTCCAAATCGCATATCAGCCGGTAAAGGGGCATACCGTTAATCTGCTCCGTAATGGCTCCAGTAGGGCTGAAATAGGAAGTAGCCCGGGCTGCTGCAACACGGTGGCCGGACTGAACCATATCCGCCTGCATTCTGGACTTCATCTCCGCCAAAATTTCATAAAGACGTTTCTCGTCCGTAAACAAAGATTCCCTGATGATTTCTTTCAGCAGTCCGAAGGCTTTGGCCAGATTGTTTTCCATGGCCTTGGCCTTCCATTCAAAGGTCAGGCGGTACTGGGTCAAATCCCGGGAATTCATATAAACGTTGACTGCCGGACTGATTCCTCCGGTCTCCATATGAATCTGGTTATATAAATCCCCGTAGGAACGCTTTTTCGTATCTACATAGCCCAGCACATACTTCAATACGCCTAAATAACTGAGTTTTTCCGGGTCCACCCCATTAGCGGTAAACAGCAGGCGAAAATACCCTATTCCATTGGTATATACCGGATGGTAAAGGCTGGTAATCTCTCCGATTTTCCTTTCCTCATTGTACAAAGGAGCAGTTTCCTTCTTGATGTCTTCCCGTTTGAGAAGGGGAATGCAGGCCAGCTCTTCGGGAGTATTTTCCTCCTCCTGATAGGCTCTTAATTCCCTGGTTTTCTCCACAATCTCCTGTATCTCTTCTTTATTCAAGGAGGCTTTATACTGCTTAAGTTTTTCCTGTAAAGCAGCCTCCTTCTGTGCAGCCAGGTTGATTACCGGCTTTACCGCCAGAATGGTTTTATGGGGATTGTCTAACAGGTACTCCTTCACCAGCCCCTCAAAATAGCCGGTCTCCAGCCTTTGGCGAAGCTCCTTAAAGGTCTGGTTGGCCGCCACATGAATAAAGGGCTTTGCGTCATCATAAAGCCAGCTATCCAGAATCTGGAGCCCATACATCAG
>JBNMJJ010000339.1:0-2738 GCA_050873745.1 Lachnospiraceae bacterium
GCCTTATCGTTTGCAGCTACAGCAGCCTCTACCTTCTTAATAGAAGTCTTAACTTCAGATCTGATAGCTTTGTTTCTTGCAGCCTTTGTCTCTGTAACTAAAATTCTTTTCTTTGCAGATTTAATGTTAGCCAAGATTTACACCTCCTAAATGCTTTCTTAAGTTGTTGTACACTCGAAGGGTGTACCGTTAGTCAGTGTTACATCCAAGCCGGACACGGACGATTTGATGTAAACACGCATAAATTATTTTAGGGCAGCAGGAAAGGATTGTCAATACATAAATGAAAGAAAATTGGGAAATATGATAAAGAAGAAAAGAAAACCAGGAGGAGATTATGGCCTATTTTCAAGCGAGGACGGATTTGGCTCTGGAAGCCAGAGAGTTTGTGGAGGATGCCAACGGCGCACTTCATGGAGTGATTGTAGAGGAATATGATACCGAAGGTGTGGAAATTCATGTGACCAGAGTACAGATTACTACAAAAAACGGAGCCAAAATGTTGGGAAAACCCATGGGAACCTATGTAACCCTCGAGGTGCCTCAGCTCAGTGAAATGGGGGAAACCAGCGACGTAGGGGAACAGCATCATCTGGTAGCAGAGGAAATAAGCAATCAGCTAAAGGAACTGCTGCCGGAAACTGAGGAGGTTCCTTCCGTATTGATTGTGGGACTTGGCAACCGGGATGTGACGGCGGATGCTCTGGGACCGGAGGTGGTGGAGCATTTGTGTATTACTCGCCATATGATTAGGGAGTATGGGAAAGTGGCTTTTTTAAAGGAAAATACGGCAATGGTCAGCAGCATGGTTCCGGGAGTTATGGCAAAGACGGGTATGGAGACCGCAGAGATTGTGGCTGGTATTGTAAGCCAGACCCAGCCAGATGCGGTGATTGTGGTGGATGCCCTGGCAGCCAGAAGCACGAAGAGGCTTAACCGCACCATACAAATCAGCAATACCGGGATTCATCCGGGTTCCGGAGTGGGAAACCACCGTAATGCCATTACCCAGGAGGTTTTGGGCATTCCCGTAATCGCCATGGGGGTTCCAACGGTTGTGGATGCAGCCACGATTGTGGGAGATGCTTTGGAAAGAATGCACAGAGAAATGAAGGAAGCGATTTTTTTAAGGGCCAGGGACAGCGTATCTCTGGCAGAGCTTAATAATATGTATGTGACGGCAAAGGACATTGACGCCACTATCAAAAGGCTTAGTTTTACTCTTGCAGAGGCGTTGAATATGACCTTTGGTATAGTGTGAAGAGAACTTCTAAGGCTCACAGCAAGGACTAAATCATGCCCAAAGGGCATGTGCCAGGAAGTTCAGAGGCTTATCGAAGCATATGCCGGGCTCGCATCGAAGAATGCCTGAAAAACGGTATTCTTTATCGGGATTTGAGATGCCCCTGGGGTCATCAAGAATAGACGCATATCGGAAGTGGAAAAAACATATACTTGTCTATGAGCAAAAAACGAAGGTTTTTACGAGTAAGTAAATGGTTTTTCCTGCTTCTTGCGCTGTTTTTTCTGTGGTCTGCCATCGGAGAGGAGACGAAGCAGGGAGGAGACAAAAAGGAAGAGGCAGCGGCACAGGAAGAGAGGCCTTTCATTCAACTGCTGGGGGAAGGGCTGCAGAACTTCGGGCAAAAAATGGTAGACAGTCAGTCGGTGGTAATGGACTTGTTAGCAGGCAGTGAGCCTGTTTTTTTTGAGGACCGGGAAGCCGGAATTCAGGAGAGTGGGCTGCCTTTTTCCTTAAATGACCCCTATTTTTATCCAGAGGAAGATTCCTTAAAAGGGCTGGAAGAGGAAAACCGATTGTATCAGGAAAAACTTGCCCGGGAAGAAGGGGCAGAAGAGGAAGAGCCTGTGCAGGAGAATGCAGGAGATTTTGTGGCAGCAGCGGAAAAGAGTCAGTTTATCGCCTGGGAAAATTATCAGGATTTAGATAAGCTGCTGAAGGGTTTTTACACCGTGGACTCCACTACAGAGGCTATTCCCGAATTATTTCAATTAAATACCCTTAAGGAAACGGACTGTAGCGTCAATAAAGAGGGAGAGGGGCCGCAGATTTTGCTTTACCATACCCACTCTCAGGAGACCTTTGTGGACAGTGTGCCGGGGGATGTTTCCACCAGCATCGTGGGGGCAGGAGACGTTCTGACCGCTCTTTTAGAGAGCTATGGTTATAAGGTACTGCATCATACGGGGCAATACGATGTGGAAAAAAGAGACTATGCTTACTCCAATTCCCTGCCTGCCATTGAACAGTTGTTAAAAGATAATCCCAGTATTCAGGTGGTAATTGATTTACATAGAGATGCAGTGGCGGAAGAAACCAAGCTGGTGACAGAGGTGGCGGGCAGGCCTACGGCAAAGGTAATGTTTTTTAACGGACTCAGCCGGACGAAAAAGCAGGGGGCGATTTCCTATCTGGAAAATCCATATTTGCAGGAAAATCTGGCCTTCTCCTTCCAGATGAAGTCACTGTGCGACGAATACTATCCCGGTTTTGCCAGAAATATTTACTTAAGGGCCTACCGTTATAATATGCACCTGGCTCCGAAAACCCTGCTGATTGAGTTGGGAGCGCAGACCAACACGGTGGAAGAAATTCACAATGCGCTGGAACCTTTGGCCCACAGTCTGGATAAGGTTTTGTCGGGTAAAGAGTAGCGTGAGAAGAAGTTCTAATTGCTCACGCCAGAGGGCAAATCATGCCCAAAGGGCATGCGCAA
>JBNMJJ010000340.1:0-2722 GCA_050873745.1 Lachnospiraceae bacterium
GGCGGCTATCTCATTATCCGCCGCTCCCTTGCTCCTTTGGACAAGGTCACCGCCACTGCCTCCGCCATCAGTCAGGGCAATGATTTGTCCCGGCGGATTCAGTTGAAAAACGGAAACGATGAAGTACACCGGCTGGCCCATACCTTCGACCACATGATGGACCGGCTTCAGGATGTCTTTGAACGGGAAAAACAGTTTACCTCCGATGTTTCCCATGAGCTTCGCACGCCTACTGCGGTTATCCTTTCCCAGTGTGAGTACGCCCTTTTAGAAGACTCCACCCTGGAAGAACAGTCAAAAAGCCTGGAAACCATTCAGCGTCAGGGTAAAAAGATGTCCCGTCTGATTTCCCAGCTTTTAACCCTGTCCCGGGCGGACAGCGGCAGACTGACCATTCAGCCGGAAGAGATTAATCTCAGCCAGCTTGCGGAAATCATCTGTGAGGAGCAGGCTGAAATGGCCGCCGCCAAAAATATTACCATCCAACAGAATATTCAGCCGGATTTGTACCTCTTTGCGGATGAAACCATGATGATGCGCTTTTTCATCAACCTGATTAACAATGCCATCACCTATGGAAAAGAAAATGGTCATATCCGCCTTACCCTGTCCAATAAAAACGGCCTTATTGAAGGCTCCATTGAGGATGACGGCATCGGTATCCCCAAAGAACATCTGGAGAATATCTGGAAACGGTTTTATCAGGTAGACAGCTCCAGAAGTTCTATAAACAGCCAGGGGGCTGGGCTGGGCCTTCCTATGGTCAAATGGATAGCAGAAGCCCACGGAGGCCAAATCCGGGTGGAAAGTGAATACGGCATCGGTACCGCTTTCTTCTTTTCCTTCCCCTTAAGGCCGGATAAAGCTGCCTGTGTCTGGCAGAGGTCAGCCCCTTAAGAAAAAATTTTCTTTAATGCTATTTTAATCTTTGCGAAATATGATAAACTCACAAAGGAAAAAGATAAGAAAAAAGACAACCGCTCCGGCGGTGGAATGTGAGGAAAAAATGAAAAAAAGAATGTATGTTTTAGCAACGCTTATGCTTTCAGCTTCGCTTTTAGCTGCCTGCGGAAACAATAATGCGCAGGCAAACAATGCCGGACAACCTTTGGCCAATGGAGTACAGCAAAGTCCGCAGCCGATTACTCCCATTAACCAGGCCAGCTTACAAAACAGCCAGGGAGCCAGCAGCTCCGTCAACGTTGACACCTCCTCTTATATCGGAGAAGAGAAAGCTCTTTCAGCCGCTTTGCAGCATGCAGGAGTAGCTAAGGAGTCGGTAATGTATCAACTGGTAAAATTGGACTATGATGATGGAATCTGGGCCTATGATGTGGAGTTCTATGCAGGTACTCAGGAATATGACTATAAAATTGACGCCTCTACAGGCACAGTCTTAAGCTATGATTATGAAATGGAAGGATTCTTTGACCCTAATGCCGTTCAGGGCGGCTTCGGTGCAGCCCCTGCAGGCGGTACTCCTGCCGTTACTCTGGAAACTGCCCAGCAGACGGCTCTGGCGCAGGTTCCCGGCGCTACAGCAAACAATATCCGAATTTACGCTGATTATGATGACGGACGCATGACCTATGAAGGTAAAATCATCTATAACAATATAGAATACGAATTCTCCATCGATGCCAATACTGGAAACATCATTGAGTGGGAGGCAGAATCTATTTACCATTAATCTCCTTTGATTGCAAAATAACGGCTGCTGAAGAGACCTCTCTTCGGCAGCCGTCAGTGTTTTCAAAGGCTGAAGGAAAAGATAGAGTTTAAAGCTCATCCCTTCCTATTCTTTGGATTTCCAGGCGATTTTTTCCATCAAACAGCAAAGAAAGAGTTTTGATAAAGGTCTCCTTTTCTTTTGCCTCCTCCAGAATCAGGGAAGCGGCTTCTTCATGGGCAAACTCTGCCAAATCGGCCAGACCGTTTCCCGTTCCCCCTTCACTGATTCCTCGTTTTCCAAAATTGTTTAATACTTTTTCCGGAAAAGCTGTACCGTTATCCATTACAGAGATTTCCAAAGTCCCCTCTTCCTTACAGCCTATAATTACCAATATCTCCCCCTCATCGATATTTGCCCGTTCTACGGCTCTGAAAGCATTTCGTATCATATCTCCCACAGCCCGCTGAAACTTAAGCTGGTTAATTTTTTTCTTTTTGAGAAAAAGGTTAATAGGCTCCGGAATAAAAATATCCAGATTAATCTTAAGCCCTGCCGCTTCAACCAGATACTCCATTAGCTGGGCATCCAAAAGCTGTAAGCCTGTACTTCCAAAGCTTTTCAAGAATAAATCATCCATCTGATTCTCTTTGAGCTGACAGCCGTATAAGTCATGCACCTCATTTAAAAGCTCACAGGCCCGCTGTCTGCTTTTCATTTTCTTTTCACCTGCAACCTGTTCCAGGACAGATACCATTGCCGGTAAAATCTCCTTGGATTTATGAAGCTGTGCAGACAACCGACGGTTATCCGCCTCCATACGTTCCTTTTCCTGATTGGTTTTATGCTTGTCATAGCCTGCAGCGGTCAAAAAGTCTGCCAGGGAAACCAGCATGGTGATAATCACTACCTTGAAGGATTTCACATCATTAATATCCGTAAAATAAAACGGCATTTTGGCCAGCGTAATCAGCAGATACAAAAATATGATTGTCCATTGATAATTCACCGACAGCCGACAGGAATAAACCATATTAAGATTGCACCTAAAAA
>JBNMJJ010000341.1:0-2720 GCA_050873745.1 Lachnospiraceae bacterium
AAACAAATCTAAAAAAATGATAAATATTCTAAAAATTATATCTTATATTTTCTATGTCCGTAAGTTTTGCTTTATCCATAAAGTGAATTTTTTAACATTAATTTAATCTTACTTTATCCTACTTTATGCGATTAGTCAATACTATATATTACAGAATGCTATATTGAGAAAAAAAGGAGTATGAATAATGAAACCCTTAAAAACAAAAGTAAGCATTACACTCGATACGGATATTATCGAAAAGCTGAAAGAAATGGCTGAACAGGATGACAGATCGTTTTCGCAATATATTAATCTTGTTTTAAAGGAATATCTGAAAAAACACTCCCCAAAATAGACCTTTGACTCCTTTAATCCCTTAAAAGGACAAAGAAGAATGGCTGCTCCACTTTCGGAAAAGTAGAGCAGCCATTCTTTATTTCACCTTAAAATCAAGGGATTATTTCTTTTCATTCAAGCTGTCAACGATAGCATCAACCAGCATATCCAGCTCTGCTTCTTTGTCAGGCAGCAATGCGGAAGAAAGGCTTACACGCTCGTTCAAAACGGTCATGTTCTTTAATTCCTCATCCAGATATTTCTGAATTAAATCGCCGGACTTGCAAGCCCAGGAACCATTCTCCATAATAGCAAAGGTTCTGTTCTGCACGTTAAGCGCTTTCATATCTGCCAGATAGTTGTGTACTACAGGATAGATTCCCAGGTTGTAGGTTACAGACGCAATAACGATATGGCTGCAACGGAAGGTCTCGGAAATCAGGTAGGACACATGGGTATTGGATACATCGTATACCTTGGTATTGGTAACACCCTTGTCTGCCAGCTTAGCTGCCAGTGCCTGTGCAGCAGCTTCGGTATTGCCGTACATGGAAGCGTAAACAATCATAACGGCATCTTCTTCAGGGGTGTAACTGCTCCAATGCTGGTACTTGTCGATAAGGTATCCTAAATCATTACGCCATACGGGACCATGCAAAGGGCAAATAATTTTAATCTTATCCAGAACGCCTGCAGCCTTTCCTAACAGGAACTGTACCTGAGGGCCATATTTTCCTACAATATTGGTATAGTATCTGCGCGCCTCATCAATCCAGTCTCTGTCGAAGTTTACTTCGTCATTGAACAGTTTTCCGTCCAAAGCAATGAAGGAACCGAAAGCATCTGCAGAGAATAAAACACCATTGGTAAGGTCCAGAGTTACCATAGCCTCAGGCCAGTGAACCATAGGCGCACCAACGAAGGTAACGGTATGAGCGCCGAAGCTGTATGTATCCCCTTCTTTTACTTCAATTAACTCATGTCCGTCAATGTCAAAGCCAAACTGACGCATGAACATGAAAGCCTTCTCTGTGCTGATAACCTTACATTTAGGATAACGGAGCAGAACCTCTTCAACAGAAGCGCCGTGGTCAGGTTCCATATGGTTGATTAACAGTACATCCAACTCTCTGTCGCCCAGTAAATAATCAAGGTTCTCCAGCAACTGGCGGCATGCAGACCAGTCTACCGTATCAAACAATACGGTCTGCTCATCCAGCAGCAGGTAAGAGTTGTAGGAAACACCCTCCGGAATGGGGTGAATATTTTCAAACAGAGCAAGACGATGGTCGTTAGCGCCTACCCAGTATAAGTCATCTGTAACTTTTCTGACACAATGCATAATATAATCCTCCTATTTTTCTTCTCAAGATTCTTATGGTTTAACTTCAATGAAGCTGGTTTTCTCTTCTGCACATTCAGGACATACCCAATCTTCAGGCAGTTTTTCGAAGAGTGTTCCAGGGAATACTTCTGCGTCCTCGTCTCCGAGAGCAGGGTCATACTCATATCCGCATCCAAGACATACATAGGTGCTCCATGAAGGTTTCTCTTTCTTAGGTGTGGGACGTTTCATCTTAACCATAGGAGGAGCGGGCTGCTTCTCACCGGTTCCCAATGCTTCTGCCAGCAGAGGCATAATCTCATTCAAATCGCCTACAATACCATAATCGCAGTTCTTGAAGATAGGTGCATTACCATTCTTATTGATTGCTACGATGGTAGACGCATCCTTAATACCCTTTAAGTGCTGAACCGCACCGGAGATACCGCATGCAATGTACAGGTTGCCCACAAACTTCTGACCGGACATACCTACATAGCGGTTCAAAGGCACATAGCGTAAGGTCTCTGCTACAGGACGGGAAGAACCAAGGGCCGCACCTGCTGCTCTTGCAAGCTGCTCAGCCAGCTTCATATTCTTCTTATCGCCGATACCCTTACCTACGCTGACAACTCTTTCAGCCTGAGTAATCGGTGTATCAATAGCGATACCTACGTTGAAATCATGTCCGTCAGCCTTCAGGCTTTCAACCAGTGCTGCAACCTTCTCTGCTGCTGTTCCTTCTTTGAGAATCATTCTCTTTCTTGCACCGGTTACAGGCTGTTTCTTCTTGGGCGCTCCTGCAGGAGCTGCAGACTTAGGCTCTTTACCAAGAATATTCGCTGCGATAACCACTCTCTGGATTTCGTTCGTTCCTTCGTAGATAGTGGTAATCTTAGCATCACGATACATACGCTCTACATCTGTACCCTTCAAGTAGCCTGCACCGCCGTAAATCTGAACTGCATCGTTCACTACTTCCAAAGCAATATCGGAGGAATACATCTTAGCCATAGCCGCTTCCATTCCGTAAGGCTCATGAGCTTCTTTCAACTCAGCAGCGGAGTAGTTCAGGAAT
>JBNMJJ010000342.1:0-2712 GCA_050873745.1 Lachnospiraceae bacterium
ATTAATGTCTCAGGCGCTGCGTAAGCTGACCGCCGTAATCAGTAAGTCTAATTGTACCGTGATTTTTATTAACCAGCTTAGGGAGAAGGTAGGGGTTATGTTTGGCAGCCCTGAGACGACCACCGGTGGACGGGCCCTGAAGTTCTATTCTTCTGTGCGTCTGGATGTAAGAAGAATTGAGGCTTTGAAGCAAAGCGGTGAAGTGGTGGGCAACCGTACCCGGGTTAAGGTGGTAAAGAATAAGATTGCCCCTCCTTTTAAAGAAGCGGAATTTGACATTATGTTTGGGGAAGGCATTTCCCGTGTGGGGGATATTCTTGACCTGGCCGCTGATAACAACATTGTGAATAAAAGCGGAGCCTGGTATGCCTATGGAGGCAGTAAGATTGGTCAGGGAAGGGAGAATGCGAAGCAGTATCTGAAGGAGAATCCGGCGATTTGCGAAGAGGTGGAGCGTAAGGTACGGGAGCATTTCGGCCTTCTGGATACGCCGGATGCTAAACCGCAGGCAGAAGAGACCAGGGCGGAGAAGAAGAGCACCAAGGCGGCGAAAGAGGCGGCAAAGGATGCTGCGAAGGAACCGGAAAAGGAGACCGCAGAGTAAGAGCGGCATACGAAAAGAAGCGGAGCGTTAATATGGCAGAGAATGCAGGAATGGTAACGGATATTCAGAAGTTCTCCGGGCAAAAATACAGCATTTTTCTGGACGAAGAGTTCGCCTTTGTTTTATATGGGGGCGAGCTTTCGTCTTACAAGGTCAAGAAAGGCTGTCCTCTGGGTGACAGGGAGTACAGGCAGATTATGGAAGAACTTCTGCCCAGACGGGCGAAGAAGCGTTGCCTGAATTTATTAAAGAGCAGGGCTTATACGGAGAAGGGCCTAAGAGATAAGCTGAAGGAGGGGTGTTATCCGGAGGAGATTATCGACGAGGCGATTGAATACGTTAAATCCTACCGTTATATAGATGATTATGACTATGCCTGCCAGTATATCTATTTTCATAAGGAGACCCAGAGCCGCCGCAGGCTGGAGGAGAAGCTGAGAGAGAAGGGAATTTCCAGAGACATTCTTGAGAAGGCGATAGAAGCTTCCTATGAAGCGGATGAGGAGGAACGGCTGCAGCTTGCACAGGCCCGCCGGTATCTGGAGAAAAAGGGATATAATGGGGCGCAGGCCGAATGGAAGGAAAAGCAGAAGCTGTATGCCTTCTTAATGCGGAAGGGAATTCCCTCAGGAATCATCCGGCAGGTATTGGATACAGAGTATGGGGAGGAATGGCTGGAGTAGAAAGCGACGGTGAAGCCAAAGACTGAACTGTTACGTCCTGGAGCATGACTTGTTTTTTGGCCTGGAGCATGACCTTGTTTTTTTCCTTGACACGGTATATTTTTTTGTATAGAATTATAGTGTTGTAGACTGCTAATGTGGAATTTGTTACAGAGAGCTTTTTTTGTTTGTAACCGATTTTATTTAAGTTATCGTACAATGAAAATTTAATAAGGAGGTGCTCCTGTACATGGAAATCTTGATTGGTGCTATCCTCCTCGTTATTGCTGTTGTTGTGACTGCTGTATTAACTACTTCTTATCAGAAGAAGGTTACTGCAACTACTATTGGCAATGCGGAGGAGAAAGCAAGAGAGATTATCGATGAAGCACTGAAAACTGCTGAGAACAAGAAGCGTGAAGGTTTGCTGGAGGTCAAAGAAGAGTCCATTCGTACTAAGAATGAATTGGACAAGGAGATTAGGGAACGCAGATTTGAGGTACAGCGATACGAACGCCGTATTCAGCAGAAGGAAGAGAACATCGATAAAAAAGCAGATGCCATCGAAAAGAAGGAGGCAAGTTTAGCTGCCAGAGAAAGCGAACTTTCCCGGCAGAAGGAAAAGATTGCCAGTCTCAATGAAGAAAGAGTACAGGAACTGGAGCGAATCTCAGGTTTAACCTCCGACCAGGCAAAAGAATACTTATTGAAAATTGTTGAAGACGAAGTGAAGCATGAAACTGCTGTTCTTGTCAAGGAATTAGAGGCAAGAGCGAAGGAAGAAGCGGACAAGAAGGCGAAGGAATATGTGGTTAATGCCATTCAAAGATGTGCGGCAGACCACGTTTCCGAGACTACAATTTCGGTTGTGCAGCTTCCTAATGATGAGATGAAGGGAAGAATCATCGGTAGAGAGGGACGTAATATTCGTACCCTTGAGACTTTGACCGGAGTTGATTTAATTATTGACGATACACCGGAAGCGGTAGTTCTTTCAGGCTTCGACCCGATTCGACGGGAAGTGGCAAGGATTGCCCTTGAGAAATTAATCGTCGACGGCCGTATCCATCCTGCCCGCATTGAGGAAATGGTGGAGAAGGCACAGCGGGAAGTAGAAGTGATGATTAAGGAAGAAGGAGAGGCAGCTATACTGGAGGTAGGTGTTCATGGAATTCATCCCGAACTGGTAAGACTTTTGGGTAAGATGAAGTTCAGAACAAGCTACGGTCAGAATGTGCTGAAGCATTCTATTGAAGTGGCACAGTTATGCGGTATTCTGGCCGCAGAATTAGGGCTGGACATCCGATTGGCGAAGAGGGCCGGTTTACTGCATGATATTGGAAAGGCAGTTGACCATGATATGGAAGGCTCTCATATTCAGTTGGGTTCTGAATTATGCAGGAAGTATAAGGAGTCCGCTGTGGTAATCAATGCAGTGGAATCCCA
>JBNMJJ010000343.1:0-2705 GCA_050873745.1 Lachnospiraceae bacterium
ATATTATTCAGGCGGTGACGTTGGGCACACCGGAGGGCGTGACAGCCTTTTGCCGGGGCATACAGAAGGCCGCTCCCGTAGACAGCCACGTTATCCCCGAGCCCTGGGATATGCCGGGCTACGACAGTCAGGTCATTATGGCAGCAGGAGCCTTCGTCTCCGGTTCCTCCATTGAGCTTAGTGCAGACGGCCCCATGAGAGAGCCCTATGCCGTCTATTTTCAGGGAGGACTTACCTGGCAGCATGCAAAATACGGCATACTGTCTGTCTATCAGCAGGTGAAAGATGCCGGATTAATATAGAGGTGGCTGTCGTATTCCTGAAAATAATGGGATTTTTCAGAAGAATCCTGCGAAAAAAAATCCTGCTATTTTATGTACAGCAGTCGGGAATTATGTTAAGATAATTGAGATTGACAAGCGGTCAGGCTTTCTTGTCTGGAGAGAAGAGAAAGCAGGAAAATGGAAAAAAAGCCGCAGATTGGGAAGAACTGCTTCCCTATGAAAAATTTGAAGCCCACGGCCCGGAGCATTTGACGGACGCAGAACTTGTCGCTATTTTGCTCAGAACGGGCACCAAAGACTGCAGCTCGGTGGAGCTGGCCAAACAGATTCTGAAGCTGGGAGGAGAGAACGGACAGGCCAAAGGGCTGCTTACCCTGCAGCATGTCACTCTGCCCCAGTTAATGAAGATTAAGGGTGTGGGCAAGGTGAAGGCCATCCGGTTGATGTGTGTCACCGAACTGTCAAAAAGAATGGCCAGAGAGACCTTTGGCCAGGGGATTCGCTTTGAGCAGCCCGTTACCATCGCCCGCTACTATATGGAAGAGTTAAGGCATCTGGAGGTGGAGCAGGTAATTCTGGTGATGACGGACAGCCGGAATCAGTTTTTAAGCGATATGGTCATATCCAGAGGTACGGTCAATATGTCCGTTCTGTCTCCCCGGGAGATTTTTTTGGAGGCTGTCCGGATGCAGGCGGTTCACATTCTGCTGGTACATAACCATCCCAGCGGAGACCCGACGCCCAGCAGGCCGGATATTGAAGTCACCCGCCAGATTCAGGAGGCAGCAGAAATTTTAAATATTCCTCTGGTAGATCATATTATTATCGGGGATAATACTTATGCAAGTTTAAGAGAATTAGGTTACCTGGAAAAGAGAAAGGAGCTGTGAAAGTGGCAAACAACGTATTTGGTATTGATATTGGCACCAGCAACATTAAAATTTATAACCGTGCGGATGACTCTGTCATGGTGGAAAAGAATATGATTGCCATCGAGAATAAAAAGACCTATTTTGCTTACGGAGACTCAGCCTTTGATATGTATGAAAAGGCGCCGGGAAATATTGTAGCATCCTATCCGGTGGTAAATGGGGTCATTGCCGATATAAAAAATATGGAGGTTTTATTAAAATACTTCATTACCGACCTGTCCGCCGGCAATATTAAGCCCGCTGACTATTATGTGGCGGTTCCTACCGATGTGACAGAGGTGGAGAAAAGGGCTTTTTATGATTTGATTAAGGATGCCAACGTAAAGGCAAAGAAGATTATGGTGGTGGAGAAGGCGGTAGCCGACGGCCTGGGTCTGGATATTGATGTAAAGAATTCCCAGGGCGTGCTCATCGTGAATGTGGGCTACGATACCACAGAGGTATCCATACTTTCTCTGGGGGGCATCGTTTTAAGCCGTTTGATTAAGGTGGGCGGCCTGAAATTCGATGAGGCCATCCGGAATGCTATCCGCAAGGAGTTCAGCCTGATTATCGGCAATAAAACTGCGGAAAAAGTGAAGATGAACCTAAAAGAGCTGGAAAAAGCAGGAAGGCCGGCTGTGGTTTACGGAAGGGATATTGTTACTGGACTTCCCGTAGAGAGGGAAATCCCCACAGAACTGGTGGTTCAGTCCTTAAAGGAGAGCTTCCATACCATTATCGACAGCGCAAAAGTGATTTTGGAGCGCACACCGCCGGAGCTGGGGGCGGACATTTACCGTCACGGCATTTATCTTACCGGAGGAGCCTCTCAGATAAGCCATCTGGCGCCGTTGATGGAAAAGGGCACCGGACTGAAGGTGAATGTGGCTGAAAATCCCATCGAGAGCGTTGCCCGAGGGCTGGCAAAGGTAATCAAAGACGACAACTACAAATCGGTAGCGTATTCCATTGAAGGGATGGGAAGATGAGTCCTGTACTGAAAAGACCGAAGGAGAAATTTACGCTGCCCAGTAAATATCTCCTTTTTCTGTTGACCTTACTTTGTATAGGAATTATGGCCCTTTCCTTCAATACCAATTTGGTCAATACGCCGCTGAAAACGGTTGCCGGTTACTTGCTGGTTCCCTTTCAGAATGGAATAGCCGAGGTGGGCAGATGGTTTTCAAACAAATCGGACCAGCTTCTGGAGCTTAAAGATGTATTGGATGAAAACCAGCGTCTAAAGGAAGAAGTAGACAAGCTGACCATTGAAAATACCAGATTTCAGCAGGAAAGATACGAACTGAATGAGCTCAGGGAGCTTTTGGCTTTGGACAATGAGTATTCCGAATATGAAAAAATTGGAGCCCAGGTCATCAGCAAAGATTCCAGCAACTGGTTTTCCAGCTTCGTCATTAATAAGGGAAGCAATGACGGAATACAGGTAAACTGTAATGTGATGGCTGGAAGCGGGCTGGTGGGAAGGGTAACGGATGTGGGCCCCAAT
>JBNMJJ010000344.1:0-2684 GCA_050873745.1 Lachnospiraceae bacterium
GGCGGATGCAGAGTGGAGGAGATAGTGAATGAGTGAAGTCATCAAGACAGGTGGTATGGGAAAGAATCCTGCCATAGAAAAAATGAATCAACTGCAGGCAGTAAAGAATACCCTCCAGGGAGCGACTCTGCTGGAAGAGAGAGCTTTTCTTAAACACAGTGGAAAGGGATTGGAAGAGATACAGAAAAGAAAACAGATTATTGAAGATTTTCAAATTAGCTTTAAGCCAAAAGCTGGGATTTGAGGTAAAAGATGAGAGTGCTGTTTGAATCAGAAATAGAAGGAAGCATACAAAAAGAGGTAAAAATAGAAGTGTGGAGGGAGCCGGAAGGGCTTTGGCAGATGGAAATTCCCAGTGGCTTTGTTCCAGCGGATGAAGAAAGGAAAAGGCAGTATTTTCCTTATGATTATCCACCGGAAACGGTTTTGTTTCATGAAGAGGAGGATGCCTGGATTACGGTGCAGCTTCTTCAAAAAGAGATGAAAAGTGAAGAGACTCTGGCAGCCATGAAAAAAATCCGTAAACTGTCAGCGGACACCTGGCCGCAGTATGAATATACACCGGTGTTTCTTTTGGAAGAAGGAAAGTTTCCGGCAGCATGGTTTGCTATGACTATGGAGGATGAGGAAAAGGAACATATAAAGGCAGTCTTTTCCCTTGGAATTAAACCGGACAGAATGGTGCTTTTGACCTGTACCTATCCGCAAGACAGCAGCCATAAGTGGCGGCCTGTTTTTGGTTATCTGTTATCCGGCATTGACAGAAAGGGGGAGGAAGGTGGAAGAAGCAGGCAGAGATGATTATGATTTGTTTTTTCTCCAGATAAAGGGGCAGCTTAGCGAGAACGGGCAGGTAAAAGCGGCAAAAGAAGATATGGACTTTGGTATGGGTTTTCATCTTGGAATACCGGATATTTTTCATCTGGCAGAGAGAAATGAGGCGGAAAAAATATTTTGGACGAAGAACAGGCCCCCAATTATTTTACTTACGGATAATCAGCGTGTTGGGATTACTTTTCAGGCTGTACCGGATTGGGAAGGAAGAAAAGTTTCAGAGTGTGGGGAGGAACTGTGCCGATTACTGGAAAGGATGGACAGCAGGACGGTGTTTTACGACAGCGGAACAGGGGGAAATGAGGT
Source organism: Lachnospiraceae bacterium (assembly GCA_050873745.1). Classification (GTDB taxonomy): domain Bacteria; phylum Bacillota; class Clostridia; order Lachnospirales; family Lachnospiraceae; genus SFDP01. The sequence goes on from JBNMJJ010000344.1 coordinate 1,141, forward strand.
AAAGGTTTTTTGGCTGGAATATAAGAGCTTTGCCAAAAGAAAACGGGTATATAATATTGCTTTCCTTTTTGCCATAGGAGAAAAGAGAATTTTGGGAACATTTTTCAGTCCATTTGAAGAGTATGGGCAGTGGAAGAAAGAAATATTGGAACTGTTTGAAACCATAAGAGAAGGAGAGTAGAAATGAGAGAGTATAGCATAATTACGGAACCCTTAACCTTTCTGGCGATTCTGGAAATTGAAGTCAGGGAAGAAATTAATGAGCATGGGTATTTGCGTATTACCGGATACATTTCCGATGATGAGGAAGAGGAGTATTTGCACCGTTCCATGAAGGAGCTTTGGGAGAAGGTGGAACTGGTAGGCCGCAAGGGAGAGAGAGTCGTTCTTTTTTGGGGGCTGGTAACGGATTGTATTATTGACCAAAATAATAATCAGAAGAAGCTTACGCTGATTATGAGAAGCGGCAGCTTTCTGATGGAAGAAAAGGAACATTTCCGTAGCTGGCAGAACGGAAATATTACCTACAGAGAGATTTTTGAGGACGTCTGCAGTGAATATTCGAGACAGGGAATTATCTTTAACCGTCCTTTGGAAGAAAAAACAGGGGAACTGATTTTGCAGTATGAGGAAACGGACTGGGATTTTCTTAAACGCCTGGCCAGCAGGCAAAATCGGTTTCTGGTGGCAGAATCAGGAGTGCCGGGGTGCAGCTTATTTTATGATATGCCTGTGAGGAATGAAATAACCTTCCCGGAAGGAGGAAAATACAGCCTGAAAAAGGAACTGGGTGAGTACCGAAAGAAGCGGCTGAATGGTTTAGGCCAACTGCTGGAGATGGACTGCCTGATTTATGAGCTGGAAAGCAGGGAGAAGTGCAGAATAGGGGATTATCTTGTGGTTCGGGGCAGAAAGTTTTATCTGTATAAAATAGAGGGAAGCTATGAGGGCGGCGAAATGCGTTATCGGTATCAGTTTAAGCATGATGCAGGTCTGAGCATTCCTGGCATTTCACAGGAAAAATGTATAGGCTGCAGCCTGAAGGCGCAAGTTATGGCCGTCAGAGAGGATAAGGTCCAGGTGGAGCTGTCAGGGGACGAAAACGGGAAGCAGGAAATTAATCTCTGGTATCCTTATGCCACCGTTTACTCCACTCCGGATGGTACAGGTTGGTACTGTATGCCGGAAACAGGGGATGAGGTACGGCTGACCATTCCGGGAAAAGAAGAAAAGGAAGCCTATGTGACAAGCTGTGTCCATCTGAATACGGACAGTGAGGAGAGAAAAAATCCAGACCACAAGGTGTTTAAGACCAGATTTCAGAAAGAAATCCGTTTTACACCCGATTCTATTCTGATTACGAATAATCAGGGGAACAGGATAGAGCTTCGGGATAAGGAAGGGATACAGATTGTCAGCTCCGGGGCTCTTTTACTGGAGGCGGCAGAAAATATTACCATATCCAGTGACAACGGCTCCCTGATTGCGGCAGGGGAAACGGAAGTAAAGCTAAAACAAAAAGGAACGAGTATAAAGCTGGATGA
>JBNMJJ010000345.1:0-2662 GCA_050873745.1 Lachnospiraceae bacterium
ATAATGGTTCATATCCCTGTCCACCAAAAATTCCACCGTACCTACGCTGGTGTAGCCCACCTCTTTTGCGATTTTAACGGCTTCATTTCTGATTTTCTCCAATACCTCTTCCGGCAGGGAAAAAGCAGGAGTATATTCAATTACCTTCTGATAACGTCTCTGCAAAGAGCAGTCACGCTCATATAAATGTACGATATTGCCATATTCATCCGCCAGAATCTGGACTTCGATATGTTTAGGCTCTACCAGGAATTTTTCCATGAAAATAGCATCGTTTCCAAAGGACTTTCTGGCTTCTTCACTTACCAGCTCAAAGGCCTGGGAAACCTCTGCATCATTATAGCAGGCACGCATTCCACGGCCGCCGCCGCCTGCTGCCGCCTTCAAAATAACGGGATAACCATAGCTGTTGGCTCTTTGTACCGCATCCTCAGCGCTCTTTAAAGGATCAGTGCTTCCCGGAATTGTAGGAACGCCGCATCTGTCCGCCAGTTCCTTCGCACTCAGCTTATCTCCCATCTTGCCCAATACGTCAGAGGAAGGACCGATAAAAATAATTCCGGCTCTCTCACAGGCTCTTGCAAAATCTGCATTCTCAGACAAAAATCCATAGCCGGGATGAATCGCATCTACTCCACGCTTCTTCGCCATAGCTACGATTTCATCGATAGCCAGATATGCTCCCAGAGGAGAAAGGGTCTCTCCAATCATATAAGACTCATCCGCCTTGGTACGAAATCCGCTTAAAATATCCTCCTTGGAATAAATAGCCACCGTATTGATGTCTAAATCATGACATGCTCTTAAAATACGAACAGCAATTTCACCACGATTGGCAACCAGAACTTTCTTAATCTCTCTTTTCATTTTACCTCCATTCCGATGTGTTCACCTTCTGTCGTAACCCTCTTGTTTCTTCCTAAAAATGAATATTCTAATTAAAATATTCCCGCATTCTCCATTTCCCCAAATACAGAACAACGGTATATTCTAATTGGATTAATTATATCCAATTGTAGCAGATTTTTCAATTACTACCTGTGGGAAATATTTCACAAAATCGTCTGCATAAAATTGACAAATAGAGTAGCCGATAAAAGTTCTAAAAAAATTTGAAATATCTAGTTGACAAAACGCAAATATCATAATATACTTTAATAGCTGTCAAGCAATCGGGATGTGGCTCAGGTGGTAGAGCGCTACTTTAGGGAAGTAGAGGTCGCAAGTTCAAGTCTTGTCATTCCGATTCATATGTTTAAAGCCTTCCGGGATTTCGGAAGGCTTTTTTGTGCTGTTCGGGATGTTTTTTCGGCCTGGCTCAGGGTCAGTATTGGTGTAACTGCTGGCAGGGCTCTCCCGGCTCTGCCAGACAAAATCCAGTATCAGCAACCTTTTTTCAGCCACTCCAGCATCTTCTCATAATTCTCCGGCCGATGGGGAAAGGTACAGTCTGTACACACTTTAATCCGCTTTCCTTCTTTTTCCAGATAACTGGGATTTCCTGCACATTCCCTGAAAGAGTACAAAGGGCAATAGCAAAAAAGGCAGTTAAATTTCTCCAGCCCTTTGTGGCAGGGAAAATACTGACATTCTTTATTTTCAAAAAATTTGTGGGAATTTTTCACCATCCTGCACCTCCTTTTTTTCTGTTCCGCCGGCACTGATATGTGGCTGCCATATTGACGAAGTTTCGGGCAAATTCCGGGTTGGACGGATAATACAGATGGGGAAAGCCCAGCCATCGATTTGTCCCGGAAATCACGCTGGCGTATTGCCTTCCGGTTACCGGCTTCGTGGCTATGCAGTCCTCTCCATTATTGGTACTGTCAAAATAATGGAACTCATGTCCCCTTATCTTTTTTCCGTAAGCCAGAAACCGGCTTTCCCGCTCCTTCAGCTCGATATAGCCAAAGCGGACCAGCTTTCCTGTATAGAAACATTTTCCCGAAAGAGCGCCCACCATGGGGTACTCCTTCCCTTCTTTATCCTCTATTCTGTCATGCAGATACATAAAACCTCCGCACTCAGCCACTGCCGGGATGCCTTCCGCCATCACTCTGAAAATGTCCTCCCGCATGGTTTTATTTTGGCTTAAGGCTTCCCCATGCAATTCCGGATAGCCTCCCCCCAGAAGAAGGCCGCTGATTCCCTTCGGCAGCCTGGCATCATGAAGGGGCGAAAAAAACACCAGCCTTGCTCCATTTTGAACCAGCAGCCTGAGATTCTCTTCATAGTAAAAACAAAAGGCCTCATCCCGGGCAACCCCAATCAAAGGCGGTTCTCCACCGCCAAAAAAAGCCGGAATATCTTCCGCCTCTTCTTCTACCCGGGCCGCTTGTGCCTGAACATCTTCTGCCTGGGCCGCTATTTCCTCCAGTCCCTCCAAAGACACCGTCTTTTCCACCTCCAGAGCTAACTCCTTTAGCTGCTGTTTAAGGTCTTCCACCTCCTTTGGCAGCACCAGACCCAAATGGCGGCTGGCCAGGGAAAAATTTTCTTTTTGGGGCAAATAGCCCAGCACCCGAATCCCCAGCTCTTTTTCTATCAACGGCTTGATGGTTTCGTAAAAGCCTTGGGTCATCCGATTCAAAATTACTCCCCGGATAAGTTTTTCCCGGTCATAGGAAAGGAAGCCGGAAAGCAGCGGTATCAGGGAGGCTCC
>JBNMJJ010000346.1:0-2629 GCA_050873745.1 Lachnospiraceae bacterium
CAATCAAGCGTCCAAATACCAGAATTATCCCTCCGCTTCCACTGTACGAAAAAAAATACAATCAATGGATTGACACCATTTTAACGAATTAGTATAATCAGCCTATAATTACATAAGAAGCCAATAGAAGATTGCAGGAAAGAGGCGTAATGCCCACCGAAGGAGTAATACTCTCAGGGATTTCTGAGGCATCCGTCTGCAGGCTCAGGCCGCAGCAGGATTAGAGATGCAGATGAAGCGATGAAAAGCGATACGAAGATGCCGCAGAGATAGGACTGTAGTTGGATGGCCCGCTGGAGAATCTCAGAAAATGGGTGCCGAAGGTGAAAGTGGCTAAAGCTGCGAATCTCTCAGGCAAAAGGACAGCGTTATTTTAGAAATAAGAAGCAAGGGACAGGACTGCCTTTGCAGTTCTTATCATGGAAGTGACGTCAGGTTCAAGGAGATTTCCTTGAACCTTTTTTATGCTGTAGGAAATTTGAAAAACATACATCACCGTACTGGCCCGCCCGCCTTTCGTCGGATAGAATGCGGCTTATGTAAAATAAGATAAGGAGAAGAACCACCAAAGTGAAAAACGCAAAAGTGGTTAAAAAAGAAACATGGAAATGATGATGAATTTTATTGCCCATACTGTTGATGCGGTAAACGGCTTCCTCTGGGACTATGCCTTGCTGTTTCTTCTGATGGGAACGGGAATTTTTTACACCATTTGCCTGAAATTTGTCCAGATAAGAAAGTTTGGCGTCGGAATGAAGATGCTGTTCGGAAACTTTTCCCTTCATGGAAATCACGACGGACATGGTCTCAGTTCCTTTCAGGCTCTGACCACAGCCATTGCAGCCAGGTTGGCACGGGCAACATTGCAGGGGCGGCAACGGCTATTGTGGCAGGAGGCCCGGGAGCGATTTTCTGGATGTGGGTGAGCGCCTTTTTTGGTATGGCTACCATTTATGCAGAAGCGGTAATGGCGCAGGTTACCCGCAAGGTAGAAAAGGGGGTGGTTTCCGGTGGCCCGGTGTATTACATACGGTATATTTTTAAAGGAAAATTCGGAAACTTTCTGGCTGCATTCTTTTCCGTTGCCATTATTCTGGCGCTGGGATTTATGGGAAATATGGTGCAGTCCAACTCCATCGGCTCATCCTTCCAGGGAGCTTTTGGGGTGAAGCCTCTGATAGTGGGAATTATTATTGCTCTTATTACGGGTATCGCTTTTATCGGAGGAATTAAGCGTATTGCCCGTTTTACGGAAAAAATCGTCCCGATTATGGCCTTTTTATATATAGTGGGCTGTATGGTGATTTTATGTATGAATCCCGCCGCACTGGTACAGGCGGTTAAGGATATTTTTATCGGAGCATTTTCTCCCCAGGCGGTAGGCGGCGGCCTAATCGGCATAACCGTGCAGAAGGCCATGCGCTACGGCGTTGCCAGAGGGCTTTTCTCCAACGAAGCGGGTATGGGCTCCACGCCTCACGCCCATGCAACGGCAGCGGTTGACCATCCCTGTGACCAGGGCATTATTGCTATGGTTGGAGTGTTCATCGATACCTTTATTATTCTGACCTTAACCGCCCTGGTGATTGTATCCAGCGGCCTTTACACCAGCGGTCAGGATGGGGCGGCCCTGGCACAGAGCGCTTTTAATGCCAGCTTTGGCAGCTTCGGAAATATTTTTATTGCCATCTGTATGCTGTTCTTTGCTTTTACCACCATTATTGGCTGGTACTATTTCGGAGAGGTAAATGTGAGGTCCCTCTTCGGCGAAAAGGCGGTAAAGATATATGCCGTTATCGTGGTGCTCTGCGTGATAATCGGTTCCGCCTTAAAGGTAGAGCTGGTGTGGGATATGTCGGATATGTTCAATGGACTTATGGTTTTGCCCAACCTGATTGCCTTACTGCCCTGTGTGGGAGTGGTATTGGAAAAAACCAGAGAATATGAGAAAAAATAAAAAAATCCGGGGTATGCACAACAGGGCATACCCCTTATATCTGCCCGAAGGCTTTAACCGGACATATCCCGGTGGCCGGGCAAAACAGCCGGGAAATCCATACGGGCCACCTTCTTAAGCCGGGCTTTATCAAGGCCCAAATATTCTATGAATCTTCTGCCTTTCTTGTTTTAAGAGAATTTTATTCCACTACTTCGGTCAGGCCGCTGATGTCAGAGTCGATGAGAAGGGAGTAATTGGTATAATAAACCACGAAGCCCGGCTTGCTGCCGGAGGGTTTTTTAACGTTCTTTTTCTGGGTATAATCGATTTCCACTTTTTCCTGTCCCCGCCCTTTGGAATAGAAGGCAGCCAGCCGCCCTGCCTCTTCAAAGACCCGGTCGGGCATTTCTTCATTGTTAGATTTCACAATAACGTGGGAGCCGGGGATGCCTTTCGCATGGAACCACCAGTCGTTTCCGGTGGCAAACTGGAAGGTCAGTTCTTCGTTCTGGTAGTTGTTTTGTCCTATATAAATATGGTAGCCGTCGCTGCTGATATAATGGAAGGGCCTGCTGGTGAAACGCTGTTTTTTCTGGTTTCCCTTTCGCCGGATATAGCCGGTTTGGGTCAGCTCCTCCTTAATCTGGCTCAAATCCTCCTCTTTCCGGGCAATGTCCAGGGCATTGCTGA
>JBNMJJ010000347.1:0-2624 GCA_050873745.1 Lachnospiraceae bacterium
ATGGGATCTTAGCTCAGCTGGGAGAGCATCTGCCTTACAAGCAGAGGGTCACAGGTTCGAGCCCTGTAGGTCCCATTTACCAATTTCAGATTGGCAAGCCGCAGTGGCGGAACTGGCAGACGCACAGGACTTAAAATCCTGCGGGACTTATACTCCCGTATCGGTTCGATTCCGATTTGCGGCAGTAAGAGAAATAGAGAAGATACTGTATATTCAGTATTTTCTCTATTTTTTTATTATAATTGAATAATCGTATTAAAAAAATCAGTATAGTTTGCATACCTTTTTTGTATGTGAACTATACTGATTTTTTTGATTGGCTTGCGAATATTTGTGACGATGCAGCGTTTTTGGCGAACACCATGAAGGCGGGAAATGCCGAAGAGTTCACCAATATGGTGATTCATGGGTAATGAAAAGCAATTTGCAGCATATGCTTTTATAAATAGGACAGTATAATGGAAGCTTCGATTTGTTCCCAAGGCACCAGGGACGGAGGAGATGGCTGAATGACTTAAGGATGATTAAACTATAGTATAGGAGGGAATAGGAATGAATCAATTTGTGGATAAGATGGCGGAAAAACTTATGCCCATAGCTGGAAAAATGGGAAGCAATAAGTTTTTGATAGCCATTCGTGACGGTATTACTTTAGCCATGCCGCTGATTCTGATTGGTTCTGTTTTAATGGTAATTGCGACGGGGTTTGCAATTCCCGGTTTGGAGGCATTTATTTCCGAAATCGGGTTGAGTACATATTTATGGAAGGCTGAGGGCGGCAGTTTTGAATTGCTTGGCATGATTGCGGCCTTTGGCATCGCACACAGCCTGGCAAAGCAGTACAATGTGGATGGAATCGGTGCAGGTATCGTATCCTTATCCTGTTGAGATGCTTACCCAGGAGGCGCAAGGAAATCACAGAGAGCTTACCTTACTCATGGTACATGGTCAGGAACATTTAATGACCGGTATCGCATTCAAGGATTTGGCAAAAGAAATCGTCCATCTTTACAAGGTAATAGCAGCGAAATAACGGATGAAAAATTTTTTCTAACCGGAAGCGAAGGGTTTGGTAAAAGAGAAGAGGAGAAGCATCCATGAAGAAGCTGGGGATTTCGGTCTATCCGGAACATGTGTCAAAAGAAGAATGCTATGAATATATGAAACTGGCTGGAAAATATGGTTTTAAAAGAGTATTTACCTGTTTTTTATCCGTGAAAGAAACAAAGGAAGACATCATCAGCCGTTTTTCGGAATTTTGCCGTAAGGCACATGACAGCGGCCTGATGGTTTCGGTAGATACGAACCCGGAAATATTTAAAAAACTGAATGCCACACCTCTGGATTTGGCCGTATTTGCACGAATGGGAGTGGATATTATCCGGCTGGACGGACATTTTGGTGAATTTGAGGATATTGAGATTACCAGGAATCCTTATCAGATTAGGATTGAATATAATTCATCGACTACCATCGCTCTGGATTTAATGCTGGAAAACGGGGCAAATAGAAAGAATATGTGTCTTTGCAGTAATTTTTATCCCCAGAGAAATACCGGAATGGGGCTGAAAAGGTATATTGAGCTTTCTTCCCGTTACCAGTCTCTGGGGTTGGATAACGCTGCCTTTGTCACCAGTCAGGAGGAGCATACTCATGGACCGTGGGAGGTTTATGACGGGCTTTGTACGCTGGAAATTCACCGGAATCTGCCTATCGATGTGCAGGCAAGGCATTTGAATGGACTGGGATATTGTAACGATATTCTGATTGGAAATGCCTTTGCCAGCAAGGAGGAGCTGAAGGCATTGGCGGAACTTAATTTGAATAAGCTGACCATGAAAGCAGAGCTTGAGGAGGATGTATCGGACCTTGAAAAAGAAATTATTGTCTGGCCCTTTCACGCCTCCAGAGACGACTGCAATGAGCTGCTGGTGAGAGCCAGCGCTTCCAGAGAAGCCTTCAGAGGCAGGGAAATTGTACCCCGAAAAAACAAAAAGAGGGCATTTAAAAAGGGGATGTCATCATCGTCAATGATAAGCTAAAGCATTATGCAGGAGAACTGATGATTGTTTTAGCGGAAATGAAAGCAACAGAAGAGTATAATTATGTGGGCCACATGAATGAAGGAGAGCAGTTGATTTTAGACTGTGTCAGACCTGGTTATAGTTTTGAAATAATGGAGGAGAGGAAAAGATGAAGAAAGCAAAATTATTCAAGGTTATTCTGGCAGCGATGATTTGTTTTGTTTTTATAGGCGCAAATGTGGTTTGGGCTGATGCGGCAGAGACGAATCTTTTGACAAACGGTGATTTTACGGGAAGTGACGGTTGGGAAATCGGCGGTGATGCAGAAATTTTTGATTATGAAAAAGATGCCAGAGGAAAGGTGGGTTTTCTGAAAAGTCAAAGTGGAAATGCACGCCTGTCCCAGGAGGTTACGTTAAAGAAAAACACGGATTATATTCTGAAGGCGAAGGTATTGGTGGTTAAGCCGGGAGCAGAAGGCACCCTGGGGATTAAGGACAGGAAGTTCCAAAGTATCAATAAGGCTTTTGAATTGGTGGTAACCAATGATGAGGCTGCCGATAACGGGAAGTTTAAAGAGGTGGAACTGGAATTTAACAG
>JBNMJJ010000348.1:0-2617 GCA_050873745.1 Lachnospiraceae bacterium
AATTCTTCTTTGGCAAAATCATAAAGCGCCTCCAGTAGAAGGCTGGGCTTGATGTTTCCCTTGCTGCTGGCGTCTAACAGCATATACAGGCCGGAGGGGGTGGCTTTTAACTCATAAATTCCGGGCTTTAAATCCAGGGTAATCTCATTCTTTTTGGTCTGCTTGGTTACCAGGATGGCCTCCCGGTTTAAAAAGGCATCCACCGTTTCTTCCCAATGGGGCAAAGGGGGATAACCTTCCTTCCATTCCACGGTATAACCGGCGGCGGCTACGCAGGCCATGGCATTTTTCGCTGTGTCAGGCAAAGCTGCCACGTTCAGCACCTGAATGCCCTCCACCATGGCCTTATTCAAGCGGTTCAGCATGTCCTCCCTGCCCTGATGGCTGTGAACCTCAATGTCCAGATATTCACCGTTACTGTAGTGGCCCACCCCCAGAGGAGCAGCAAAGCTCATAATCTGATGGGGACTGAAGCCGCCGGAATAGGCAATATCAATTTCCGCACGGCGGATGGCCTTTTGAAAATACCGCATAATATCCAGGTGGCCGATAAACTTCATTACCCCGTGCTTGCTGAATTTAATTCGTATACGCATTGTTTTCCTCTTTCTATATTACTGCCGGTTCCACAAAAGCCTCTAAAACCGGCCCTGGGGATTTCTCCTCCACGCAGACCCCGACTCCGTAGCGGGCGGCTCCGCAGCCCAGACATTTCACCTTGCAGTTGGGGCTTTCCGCCTCTGCCACAGCCTGTTTCCATTCCCGGATAAGGAAGGCTTTGGTTACGCCGCAGTCGATAAAATCCCAGGGGAAAATCTCGTCCAGGGAACGTTCTCTGGTGGTATAAAAATCCATGTCCAGTCCGCACTCCGCCACCGTATCCAGCCAGATATTATAGTGGAAAAATTCGCTCCAGGCATCGAAGATACATCCCTTTTTATATACCTTTTCGATAACGGAGGAAAGCCGCCTATCTCCCCTCGCCAGAAGCCCTTCAATCATGCTCACATCCGCTTCGTGCCAGTTGTACTTGATTCGCTTCTGGTTAATCTGCTCTCTTACCGCCCTTTTCGTCAACTGGGCCTTTTCGATAAACTGCTCTCTGGTATCCATGGGAGACCACTGAAAAGGGGTGAAGGGCTTGGGAATAAAGAAGGAGGTGCTGGCCACAATCTGTACCGAGCCGTTTTTTCTCTCCTCCTTGGGTACAACCTCAAAATAGGTGGCAGCAATCTTATTGCAAAGCTCTGCAATGCCCCGAATATCTTCCGGGGTTTCCGTAGGCAGCCCCAGCATAAAATAGAGCTTTACCCGGTTCCAGCCGCCTTGAAAGGCGAGGGCGCTGCCCTGCAAAATGACCTCTTCAGACAATCCTTTATTGATGACGTTTCGCATCCTCTGGCTGCCTGCTTCCGGAGCAAAGGTAAGGGAGCTTTTTTTCACGTCCTGCACCTTGCTCATCACATCCAGGGAAAATGCGTCTATACGCAGGGAAGGCAGAGAGATATTGATGGAGCGTTTTTTACATTCCTCAATCAGGAAATTCACCAGCTCTTCCAGGCCGGTGTAATCACTGGAGCTTAGGGAGCTTAGGGAAATCTCTTCATGGCCCGTGTTTTTTAACATTTCCATGGCGTATTTTTTCATCACCTGGGGGTCTCTTTCCCGCACAGGACGATATAGCTGCCCGGCCTGACAGAAACGGCAGCCTCTGATGCAGCCCCGCTGGATTTCCAGCACTACCCTGTCCTGAGTGACCTTAATGAAGGGAACCACCGGCTTTAAGGGATAACAGGTATTGCTGACGTCTTTTACCAGCTCCTTGGAGATGGTTTTGGGCAGCTTATCATCTATAGGGGTAAAGGAGGCGATGGTTCCGTCCTCTTTATAGGCTGTTTCATAAAACTGGGGGACGTACATTCCGGGAATGCAGGCCGCTTCACGCAGAAAAGTCTTCCGGTCAAAGCCCTTCTTACGATGTGCCTTGTACAAATCCAGAAGCTGGCGGTAGCGGGTTTCCCCTTCTCCAATATAAAAAAGGTCAAAAAAATCGGCTATAGGTTCAGGATTGTATACACAGGGGCCGCCGCCGATGACAATGGGATGCTCCTCGGTTCTTTGGACAGAATACAGAGGAATCCGGGCCAAATCCAGAATCTGAAGAATATTGGTGTAGCACATTTCATACTGCAGGGTGATTCCCAGAAAATCAAAATCTTTAATGGGCTCCTGGGATTCCAGACCGAAAAGGGGAATTTTTTCTTCCCGCATGATTTTATCCAAATCAATCCAGGGGGAGTAAACCCGCTCGCACCAGACGTCTTCCCATTGATTCAGCATATCGTAAATAATCTGGATTCCCAGGTGGGACATGCCGATTTCGTAGACGTCGGGAAAACACATGGCAAAGCGGATGTCCACTTTGGGGTCCTTTGACTTGTTGACTGCATTTACCTCATTTCCTATATAACGGGCAGGCTTTTCCACCTGCAAAAGAATTTCATCACTAAGGGCTAATTTATAGTCTTTCATGGTTACCTCGTTATTTTATGCCTGTTGCTTTGCGGACCACCTGATAAGAGGTGGGTCCGCGTATTTTTCTTTGCAGTACAAGTAT
>JBNMJJ010000349.1:0-2608 GCA_050873745.1 Lachnospiraceae bacterium
AAAGGCGGAGGGAGAAGCCGAATACATGAGGATTCTTTCCGAGGCTTACCGGGATGAAAGCCGTACGGACTTTTACGGTTTCGTCAGAAGTCTGGATGCGTTGAAGGAGTCCGTAAAGGGGGATAACAAGACGGTGATTCTGTCTAAGGATTCTCCCATTGCACAGATTTTTTACGGCGGAAACTAAAGAAGAAGGTTGAAGGGTTATGGAAGAAAAGAAGATTTCTCCCAGGAAGAAGAAAAGCGCAAAAAGGAAGGGAAAGGGAAAACCCCCTTTCTTTTTGTTCGTTATTGTATTTATTTTAGCGGCGGCAGTTTTGGGCGGTCTTGGGCTGAAAAATATCCTCAGGGAAAATAAGGAACAAAAAGCCAGAGAAGACCTGCATAAGCAGAATCGAAAAGCCTTGGAGAGGGCGGTGGAACAGGCCGCAGACCGGATAAAGGAGGAGGCGGCAGCGGGAAATGAGAATGCCCGCAGCCTGCAGGAGGCCTGGCAGCAGATGTGGCCTGCCCAAATGGCGGTTACGCCAGAAAACAGGGAGGGCTTTGCGGTTATTGAACGCTGTGAAATAGATTTGGAAGATACCGGGAAGGTGGTCATTGCCGGCACTATGGCAGGGATTCCCCAAAGCGATGACCGGCGGCTGTATATTTTCAGCCTGCCGGTTTATCAGGATGAACTGAGTGAAGGGCAGGAGCCCATTACCTCTATCAGAAAATCGGATGACCGGTTCAGCTTTACGGTTAATCTGAACTATAAGCAGCATAACTCCCGGCTTTTTGATAAATTCGTTATGGGTATTAAGCAGGAAGGAGAATACATTCTCCTATCTAACCAAAGCTATATTACTAATCCGGAGGCAAAGGCGAAGTATCAGTACAGCTATCCCCAGGCAAAATCCATCAAAGGACTTCTGGTTGACCCAAACAAGTTAAGGAGCGAGGAGCTGGAGGATTTGGGTGTGAAGCAGGCGGCCTACAACATTATGCTGGGAAGAATTGTGGGCCAGACCAGCAGTGCAAATCATCCTACTATCTACTATGATTATCATGGAAAGACCTATGCCTTCAACGGACAGACCATTGCGGAATATGATTTGGTGTTTTCCCGGCTGACCCAGTTGGGAATCCAGACAACCGCCATTATTCTGAACGATTGGAACGGCGGCCATCTGGACTTAATTCATCCGGAGGCCAGAAGTGCAGGAAAATGCCCTTACTATATGTTTAATGCTTCGGATGAAGCCGGGGTGGATTATCTGGCGGCAGCAGCCACCTTTTTGGCGGAGCGGTATTCCGGAACCAGCCACGGACAGGTAGTAAACTGGGTAATCGCCAATGAAATAAACGCCAGAGCGGAATGGAATTATTACCCTGCTGTAGATACACATACCTATACCCGGGTTTATGCGGATGGATTCAGAGTATTTTATAATGCCATTAAAAGCGTTAATGCCAATGCAAAGGTGTATATCCCCATTGACCAGACCTGGAACCGGAATTTAAAAAGCGGCGCCTATGACGGAAGGGATGTACTGGACAGTTTTAATGCTTATATTAAAGAGCAGGGAAATATCGACTGGGACCTTTCCCAGCATCCGTATCCGGTGCCCCTTACCCATGCTGCCTTCTGGAATATGCCCTCCGGCTATCGGAGAATGAATCTGATTAACTATACAGCCGATTCGCCTATGGTCAGCATTCAGAATCTGAATGTGGTGACGGATTATTTACAGCGGGAGGAATTTTTAAATCCCGATGGAGAGTGCAGAAGCGTAACCTTAAGCGAGGTAGGTTTTACGTCCACCTCCGGGGAGGGTGTGCAGGCAGCGGCCTACGCTTATGCCTATTACATAGCTGAAGCCAACAGCCATGTAGATGCGCTGCTGTTGAACCGGCAGACCGATGCGGCGGCGGAGCTGGCCCAGGGACTGGCCCTGGGGCTATGCCACGGAGACGGAAGCCGTAAACTAATCTACAACGTATTTAAAGATATTGACACTGACCGTTCTGATGCGGCGACGGAGTTTGCCAAAAGTATCATAGGCATTTCATCCTGGTCAGAGGTAATCCGTCAGTATTAGGGAAAATTCCCCTGCCAATTCGTATAATCCGCCGGAGCCTGAAGGCTTTAGCGGCAGGAAGGAGAGGAAAGATGAAGGAAATACAGCAGCCCTTCTGGGTTTTGATAGCAGTAGCGGGGGTGATTATTCTCCTTAGCTGGTTTCTGGGACTGTGGATATACCGAAGAAGGAATGCCGGAGAGAAGGATTTCGACCGTTTGGAGGGCCATGAATTTGAATACTATTGTGCCGACCTGCTGAAAAGAAAAGGCTACACGGAGGTGGAGGTAACCAGAGGAAGCGGAGATTTTGGGGCGGATATTCTGGCGCAAAAGGAAGGAATCACCTTTGCCATCCAGTGTAAATGCTATACCTCTTTGGTAGGTGTAAAGGCGGTTCAGGAGGCTCTGGCCGGAAGAGAGTATTATGACTGTATGGTGGGTGCGGTACTGACCAACCAGTATTTTACGGCTCCGGCAGTGGAGGCCGCCGGGAAATTAAAAATCCTGCTTTGGGACAGAGGATAGTTGGAGTCCATGGAGGAA
>JBNMJJ010000350.1:0-2594 GCA_050873745.1 Lachnospiraceae bacterium
ATTTAAACTCATAGTAATTCAAAGCCGCCTTAAGAGATTCCTGATTCAGACCCTTTTCGCACTGCTCCCTCAGGGTCTTTTCAATTAATGCCACGAATTCATCCTTCTGCTCCAGGTCGGCATTCTTAGCGATTACGCTGAAATAAGGCTGTTTTACTCCGCTGTCATAAAAGCTGTAGACGTCTTTGCCGATTCCCGCATCCAAAAGCGTCTTTTTTAAAGGCGCTCCCGGTGAAGAGCATAAGGTGTAATCCAATATCTTGAAGGCAAGATACTGGAGAGGGTCCAAATTGGTCTTCATGGCCATGCTATAACTCAGATAGGTTCCCTCCTTAAGTTCCTTATCCTCCGTCACGGAATACTCCTTTATCAACTCCAGAGGACGCTCAAAGGGCTTCTGGTCCGCAATGGCAGAATCTATCTCCAAAAAGTCATAATGGGACAGATACTCCCTGTCCAGAAAGGCCAGCTTTTCTTCCATATCCATATTGCCGTAAAGATAAATATAGCTGTTGGAAGGATGATAGTAGGTCTGGTGTATCTGGATAAAATGCTCGTAGGTCAGCCTGGGAATATCCTCCGGGTCTCCCCCCGATTCTTCCCGGTAAGTATTATCGGGAAACAGGGAATTCAGTATTTCCCGCTCCAGCACGTCATCGGGAGAGGAAAAGGCTCCCTTCATTTCATTATATACCACACCGTTAATGGTAAGAGGACTGTCTTCCTCCTCCATTTCGTAATGCCACCCCTCCTGCTTAAAGGTGAGCGAATTATCGTAGATATTAGGATAAAAAACCGCATCCAGATAGACGTGCATCAAATTCTGAAAATCCTTGTCATTACAACTGGCCACCGGATAGACGGTCTTGTCCGGATAGGTCATGGCATTTAAAAAGGTATTTAAAGAGCCCTTGGCCAGCTCAATAAAAGGGTCCTTCACCGGAAAATGCCTGGAGCCGCAAAGGACGGAATGCTCCAGAATATGGGCAACTCCGGTGCTTTCCTGGGGAGTGGTTCGAAAACCGATATAGAATACTTTATTTTCATCCTGATTTTCCATGCAGATTACTCTGGCCCCGGTCTTCTTATGGCGGCATAAATATGCCTTGCTTCGCAGCTCCTCAATCTGCCTTACCTCAATAATTTCATAAGCCTCAACTTGTTTCATTCACTTCTCCTCTTTACTTCATTTCTTTTCTTTCGTCAAAATTTAATCTTTTTTTCATTCACCTATACACTAATGCCCAAAAGCGCCAGCTTCGTGATGTGCATTTCCTCCACAATAATCTGATTCCTTTGACGCATTATCTCGGGACTGTTCAGAATTTCTTCGATTCTGTACTCCCGGCTGCGGTAACCTGCGGCCCTTCTTCCCTCAGCCTCATGCCAAAGAGACATGCGAAATCTTACCTTCAACTGCCTGTAGGCCAGATAAGAAAGACTGTCCTCTTCCAGATAGAAAATATGATTCTCCAGCTTCGTCTCCCGGGCTACTTCCTTTAACATATAATGGGAAAAAACAATTTTTAATTTAAAGGGAACCTCATCTAAATCCATCAGTTCCCCATAGCTGTATTTTGCTCCGATATAAAGATTGGTCATGTCCTGCATGACGTATTTGAAATCCTTCGTTTCCACGCCTGTTCCTTATATTTATCCTTCAATATGTTCGATTTTATTCCCGCTTAAACGGACAGCTTCCCGGATAAGCTCTTCTTCCATAGCGGTCTCCTGGGCCAGTTCCTGTACGGTCACCTTCCGCCTCAGGCTCTGGGCCAGCTCCTGTGCCCTTTCCGACACCTGATTAACCCGTTCCATCACTTCCCGGTCAGCCTGCTTTGCCCGGGTATTTTCCCCGATAGCCTCTTCCATGGCATCCATTATCATCTTCCCCAGCATGGCATCCACTTCGTCCGGCTTTTCCAGACATCCCAGCATTTCCACGCCCATAGCCAGAGCCACGTTTCCCTCGCCAATCAAGTCCTCCAGCAAAAGTCCCTGCCCGGCGTACAGCTTGGCAATGTCCACCACCTGGGGCAGGAAGAAATGAAGAAGCCTTTCCTTTCCCTGGTCCTCTCCTGCCATAGCCGCCATAGAATAAGCTCTTTTCTGCCCTTCTGTCAGATTAGGCAGCCCTTCCAGGGTTTCAATATATTCCTCCAGATAGTTCTTATCCTCCCGGCTTAAGACCTCGTCCAAATCCACAGGCTCACCCACGCCGATATTCTTGCTTTTCAAATAATCATAAATCGGGTCAAGCTGGGCTCCCCTGATTCCCAGGCTGCCAAAGGCTTCCTCCAACTGTTCCTTCGTAACCGTATTCTGCTGCTTCTTCGCCAGATTCCGGATTTCCTCCAAAACCTCTGCAAATGCGGCTTCCTGATTCATAATCTGCCTCCTCATTTTTTCACAGGCCGGTTCTGCCTGCGAATGGTTTCCTTCATAATTAAATTAATGCGGCTTTACATGCTCATGGGTGAACAGATGGTCCTGACAATACTCGTAATTGCCGTCACACTTGGAGCAAAAACGAAATTCCAGCTCCGGATTGGATTCATCCGTCCGTCCGCAGATTGCACACTTGTGCTTGGTGA
>JBNMJJ010000351.1:0-2575 GCA_050873745.1 Lachnospiraceae bacterium
ATGCTCCCCATTAAAAAACGGCTGTCCATCACTCCCACAGCCACCGGAATACCTTCAATTTCCATGGTTCCCGTTACCACCCCGTCCTGCTGCCCCAGCTTTTCCTGAAGCTGTCCGATTTTTTCTTCATAATCGGGAAAATTCAGAGGATTTTTAGTGGTAAGGCTCTTCTTCATTTCCCGGAAACTCTTTTCATCCGCTAAAAGACGAAGCCTCTCCCGGGGCGTCAGGGGATAGTAGTAGTGGCAGAGGGGGCAAATCTTCAGGTTTTCTTTTATCTTACTTTTTTCCACACTCTGTCCGCACTGGGGACACACTGTCTTTTCCTCTACTTCTCCTGTCTTTCTAAGCTGTTCCAGCTTCTGCAGCTTTTTTCTGCGCTGTAAAAATAAATTATGTGTCATCATCTGAGGTCTTTCCCTCCTCGTTCCAACGGAATATGGTCTCGCTGTTTTTCTCCCAGAAGGAGGTGTTGTACCTGCCCCGGATAAAATCCGGGTGGTAAGCTACCAGGTGCATGAATTCCGTATTGGTCTCCACTCCTTCAATCATCAGCTCTTCCAGCGCCCTTCTTAAACGGCGGATGGTTTCCAGACGGGTTTTTCCGGTAACGATAATTTTCGCCACCATGGAATCGTAGTGGGGGCTGACTTCACAGCCGTTGTAAAGATGGCTGTCCACCCGCACCCCGGGTCCCGCAGGAAAATGAAGAAAGCTGACTTTTCCCGGTCTTAAAGCGTTAATCCGGCACTCAATGGCATGGCCCGCCAGGTTCACCTCTTCCTGGGTCAGTTCCAGCTTTCTGCCGGCAGCTATGCGAATCTGCTCTTTTACCAAATCCACCCCGGTAAGCTGCTCCGTCACCGGATGCTCCACCTGAATACGGGTATTCATTTCGATGAAATAAAAATTGCCTTCCTCGTCCAGCACAAATTCCACCGTTCCCGCATTGGTGTAGCCTGCCGCCCGGGCCGCCCGTACAGCCTCTTCACCCATTCTCTGCCTGAGTCCGTCATTCAGCACCCAGGAAGGGGATTCCTCCAGAAGTTTTTGGTTATTCTTCTGGATGGAGCAGTCCCGTTCACCCAAATGGATGATATTTCCCTGCTGGTCCGCCAGAATCTGAAATTCAATATGGTGAGGATTCAGAATCAGTTTTTCCAGATACACATCCTTGTTTCCAAAGGCTGCCTCTGCCTCTGCCCTGGCTGTGTGAAAAGCCTTTTCCAGCTCTTTTTCCTGAAATACCTTCCGCATTCCCTTTCCACCGCCGCCTGCGGTAGCCTTAATGAGTACGGGATAGCCGATTCTTTCCGCTTCTCTTTTTGCCTCATCAAAGCCGGCCAGAATTCCCGGGGAGCCGGGAACCACAGGCACCTTGTTTTTCTGCATCAGGGTTCTGGCGGTCTGCTTGTCTCCCATATTCTGAATAACTTTGGCAGAAGGGCCGATAAAGGTAATTCCGTTTTCCTCACAGGCTCTTGCAAAATCCGCATTTTCAGAAAGAAATCCATAGCCGGGATGGATAGCGTCGCAATTCGTTTTTCTGGCGGTTTCCAAAATGACTTCCTGATTTAAGTAACTGTCTATGGCCTTTTGAGGGCCAATGCACACTCTGTGGGTGGCCATCATTACCGGTAGAGACTGCTCATCTGCCGTAGAATAAACGAGCACCGTTTCGATTCCCATTTCCCTGCAGCAGCGAATGATACGCAGGGCAATTTCTCCGCGGTTGGCAATTAATATTCGTTTAAACATTTTTCTCTTTCAACCTTTATTGTTATTTCAGTGTCATTAATGTCTGGTTATATTCCACCAGGGCACCGTCCTCTGCCAGAATTGCCGCAACCACGCCATCCTCGGGAGCTGCAATTTCATTCATCAGCTTCATGGCTTCAATGATGCCGATAATCTGGCCCTTTTTCACCGACTGCCCCAGGGTCACGAAGGGTTTATCTTCGAGTGAGGCTGCGTGGTAAAAGGTGCCTACGAAAGGCGCCTTGATTTCGGTCAGTTCCTCCCCGGGCTCCCGGCTTTTATCTGCCGCCGGGCCCAAAGCCTCTGGACTGGCAGGCCGCTGGGCAGAAGCTGCCGGGCCTGTTGCCCCGGTGAAGCTGCCTGCATGCTCGCCGGAAACGGAAAGGCCCTTTTCCAGAGCCAGCTTTATCTCACCCATTTCCAGCTTCATCCGGCTGAGGGAGGACCGCTCAAAATGGTCCATTAATGTATATATTTCCTGAATATCCACAATGTCCTCTCCTTTTTTTGAAGGAATCATTAAGCCTTCTGTGCATCAATATACTCTACAATATCCTTTACCGTAACGAAGTTCACTAATGCCTCGTCAGGGATAGAGAGGTTAAACTCCTCCTCTAAAGCCATGTTCAGCTCCACTGCATCCAGAGAATCCGCACCCAAATCATCCTTTAAATCTGCTTCTAAAACTACTGCACCCTCATCACAGCCTAAAGTGTCCACAATAATCTCTTTTACCTTTTCAAAAGTCATCTTTCCAGTCCTCCTTGTTTTTTTGAAGGAAAAATGTATTTCCCCTGTGAGCAGAGGGTTTTCCTTC
>JBNMJJ010000352.1:0-2533 GCA_050873745.1 Lachnospiraceae bacterium
CCTATGCTCCAACTGCCTTTGTGCTGTCGTCCGCTCGTTCCGTTCTCCGCACGAGCATAGCCGACAATAATACTTCCATTGGCTACATTGATTAGACGCGATGTGCGGTGCGACAAGGCATTAACTCCATTGCGCCTATGACGGCTGCCGGTTCGTCCGGTTCACCGGCAGCCTTTTCCGCCATAGATGCGGTTTAGCTTTTCTCGGCCAAATTTCAGGAAACGGTGATTTAATCACCGCTTCTTAGAGTCTGCACCAGACCTGGTTATTTCCTCCAGGCTCATGCCGCATTCTCTGGCTATAATCTCCATTACCCTGAGGCCGCAAAAGTCTCCCTGGCATTGGCCCATACCAGCCCCTGCCCTTTTCTTCACTCCATCCAGGGTTCTGGCTCCCAAGGGCCGGTTAATGGCGTCCACAATCTCCCCTTCGGAAATTCCCTGACAGCGGCAGACGATATTTCCGTAGGCAGGATTTTCCTGAATCAACTGATTGCGCTCTTCGTCAGACAGCTTGGCAGGATTTAACACACCGGTCCGGCAGGGAATAAAATCCTCTTTTTCCAGCAATTCCATTTTTTCCTGTAAAAAACCGGCCAACAGTTCGCCGATGGCAGGAGCGCTGGTGAGCCCCAAAGATTCGATTCCGGCACAATCCATGAAGCCTCTTGCCTCTCTCAGCTCCCGGATGGCAAATTCACCGCCATGCTCCATATCAGCGGCAGCAGGCTCTGACAGCAGATTTTCATGTGCAGTGGGAGTAGCCAAATTTCCCTTTTCCTGCTTTTCGGGAAGGGCAAAAACGGTCATTCCCATATGCTTTCCCTCACTTTTATCCAGCAAAAGATATTCGTCCCGGCAGGGTGTAGTCTGAATAGGCTGACTGCTGACCATGTTGTGAAGGGCGTCCGCTTCCACTCCTGCCGCATTGACCACATAGGGCGTCCGATAGCTGCCGGAAGGGGTGTATACCTTATAGCCTCCCTGCCAGGGTTCGATATGGGTTACCTTCGTATTGAAATGAAAATCAATTCCATTCATGGCTGCATTTTCCGCCAAAGCAATGGTCAGACCGAAGGGGCAGACAATTCCTGCGCTGGGTGCATAGAGGGCTCCATACACACCTTCTGTCATGTTCGGCTCCAGCTCTCTAACCTCCCTGCCGGAAAGGATTCTTAAGCCTTCCACTCCATTTTCGACGCCTCTGTCATATATTTCCGTCAACTTTGTCATTTCTTCTTCCCTGTGGCAGATTAGCAATGAACCGTTTCGGTCAAAGGGAAAATCCAGCTCCTCACTGAGCTTTTCCATAAGGGCATTGCCCTCCACGCTCAATCTTGCCTTCAGGGTTCCCGGCCTGGCCTCATAGCCTGCGTGTACAATGCCGCTGCCAGTCCTGGAAGTACCGCAGCAGACGTCTTCTTCCTTTTCAATTACACAGGCATCCACCTGAAACCTGGACAATTCCCGGGCAACAACGCAGCCGCAGACACCGGCTCCGATAATAACAACATCATAATCCCAACTCATTTTACCCCCTGTTCTGCTGCCCTCTGGCAGCCTTTTCATCCATTACATAATGCCTTCGGCTTCTACACATTTTTGCTCCCCAGCTCCGAAAAAACATTATATGTACTTAATCAGCATCCTCTTTTGCCCAGCCGTAGGCGTATTTTACCGCCTTGTTCCAGCCTTTGATTCTGGCCTCTCTTTCTTCTGCGGTAATTTCCGGTAAAAATGCCTTATCCACCCGCCAGTTTCGCAGTACGGCTTCTTTATTTTCCCAATAACCCACTGCCAGACCCGCCAGATAAGCAGCTCCCATAGCCGTGGTTTCCACACAGCCGGGACGGTTCACCGGGGCATGAATTAAATCCGCCTGGGTCTGCATAAGAAAATCATTTACACTGGCTCCGCCGTCTACCTTAAGCGCTGCCAGACCGATACCGGAATCCGCCTTCATGGCCTCCAGTACGTCGTTCACCTGATAGGCAATAGATTCCAGGGTTGCCCGGATAATATGATACTTATTCACCCCTCTGGTCAGCCCTACGATGGTTCCCCTTGCATACTGGTCCCAATGGGGCGCTCCCAGCCCGGTAAAAGCCGGAACCACATAGCAGCCATTGGTATCCTTTACTTTTTTTGCCATATATTCAGAATCCGCTGTAGAGTCAATCAGGCGCATCTCATCCCTCAGCCACTGGATGGCTGCCCCCGCCACAAAAATGGAGCCTTCCAGAGCATAGTTCACCTTTCCCTCCAATCCCCAGGCAATGGTGGTGACCAGTCCGTTTTGGGAAAAAACCGGTTTTTCCCCGGTATTCATCAGCAGAAAACAGCCCGTTCCATACGTATTTTTTGCCATTCCCGGCGCATAACAATTCTGCCCGAACAAAGCACACTGCTGATCCCCTGCAGCGCCGCCGATGGGAATGTCCCCGCCTAATAAAGAAGCATCCGTATAGCTGAATAACCCGCTGGAGGGATGCACTTCCGGCAGCATCGAAACAGGAATATTCAGCAGCTCCAGC
>JBNMJJ010000353.1:0-2532 GCA_050873745.1 Lachnospiraceae bacterium
AAATTTAGAATACTTCTAAATTAGAAGGATGCGGTACTGGTTATGACAAAATATGAGAAAGCGATTTACAACATTGTTTCGGCGGGGCATGAACACCTGACGGTAAATCAGGTTTTTGAGAGATTGAGAGAGATATACCCCAACGTGGTTCCGGCAACGGTATATAACAATTTGAATAAATTGTTGGAGGCTGGTTTTCTCAGGAAGGTTTCTATTGAAGGTATGCCGGACAGGTATGATTCAGCACACAAGCATGACCATCTGGTTTGCGGAAGGTGCGGAAAGCTCATGGATATTTCATTTGAGGATTTGACGGCATCCCTGGGAAGACAACTGGGAGAAGACTTCTTATTCTATGATTTAAAGGTATATTATCTCTGCCCGGACTGCAGAGTGGAGAAAGCAAGAGATAACGAATAGGCAGCACAAAGGAGAAGGTATTTATGCGGGAAGGTATAAACCTGCCCGTAAATATAAAAGTAAAGGAGAGAAAAGAATGAGAAGCATTACAACATTGGATTTGCAGTATGCGCACAGATTTTATGGGTTTAAGGGGGAGGCTCAGTATCTGCACGGACACACCGGGGTATTGACTATTGAGGTTGAGGATTCTGTGGAACCGGGGGTAAACATGGTATTTCCCTGTAACGAGATTCAGAAGACGGCCTGGGAGGTTTTGAAAAATTTTGACCATTCCCTGATTCTGCGGGAAGACGACCCTCTGTTGCCTGCCATTCTGGAGGTCTATGAGAAGCAGGGAATTAAGGACGGTACACCGACCAATACGATGAAGGGGCCCGCTTTTAAGACGGAGCTGGCAACTGCCTATCCCGAATGCCGTCTGGTAGTTACCAAAGAAACTATGACGGTTGAAGGAATGATTAAGATTGTGTATGATTTACTGAAAGACAAGCTGAATATTGCCAAAATCACCTTCACCAGCGGCGTTAATGCAGCATCAGCGGAATTTGAAACCAAAAACAAGATTGACCGCTGCCCGCTTTGCGGCATTACGTTGAATGAGAATGGGGTATGCCCGAAATGTGGGTATAAGAAGAACTGATTTTATTGCCGGATAATAGTGTAAGAGAACTTTTAGAGGCTTACGCACAGAAGACTATGGCGACAGGGAGAAGGTTTATCAGGTAAATTGAAAAAGAAAGCTCCTATGTGTTGGCTGTACAGGCCGCCGCATAGGGGTTTTTTGATGAAATGAAGTTCGTTTTTTAGGGGTGGTTAGCAGGGGGCCGGAGAAACAGAATATATTCCTTGCGGAAACCTGCAGGTTAAACCTGCGGGAGAATTAATTTTAGCATTGACAGATAGATTTGTGCGTGATATACTAAAAAACGGTCTTTTTTATGAAGGGAAAGTGTAACTTTTTGTCCGCATGAGAACGCCTTTGCAGGCATAAGGACGTTTTTCCCTTTCAGAACAACAAGGAGGTGGAAACATGAAAGTCAGATCATCAGTAAAACCAATTTGTGAAAAGTGCAAAATTATTAAGAGAAAGGGAGCAATCAGAATCATCTGTGAGAATCCCAAGCACAAACAAAGACAGGGCTAATTCATTTTTATGACCATAATGAATTGACTGTCGCATTATTTTGAGCGTAAGCAGATGTGTTTTTTCTATATATAATGTGGGAGGGCCCAAGAGCCGGCTTGCAGGAAAAGCACAGTGAAGATAATGGAACGTACAGCAGGTGCGGTACGGGAAATTACTTTTTGATACCGAGAATAATGTAACACAAATGGTGCAGTTTGTTTTCGTAAGAAAACAGCATCCGAGTATCGGATAAGCCGGATTGGTGTCCGGCCGGGTAAGATTTTACCCCAATCAATTAGTAACGATTAACAAAATTGGAAAACGGAGGAAACGTAAATGGCTCGTATCGCAGGTGTTGATTTACCTAGAGAAAAACGTGTGGAAATCGGTTTAACTTATATCTACGGAATTGGTAGAGTAAGCTCTAATAAGATTTTAGCTGAGGCCGGTGTTAATCCAGACACTCGTGTCAGAGAACTGACCGATAGCGAAGTAAAAAGAATTGCTGAGGTTATTGACAAAACAATGACCGTAGAAGGTGATTTAAGAAGAGAAATCGCTCTGAACATTAAGAGATTACAGGAAATCGGATGCTACAGAGGTATTCGTCACAGAAAAGGACTTCCTGTTCGTGGTCAGAAGACTAAGACCAATGCAAGAACCAGAAAAGGTCCTAAGCGTACCGTGGCAAATAAGAAAAAATAATTTAATTATTTTTTCTTCAAGAAGTTAGGAAACCAGTTATTGAACATGGAAATAAAGATTCAAGTTGAGAAAGTAGGTTAGTTTAAAATGGCTAAAAAAGTTGCAAAAAAAGTAACAAAAAAGCGTATTAAGAAAAACGTTGAACGCGGACAGGCACATATTCAGGCTTCTTTTAATAATACAATCGTAACATTAACGGATGCTGAAGGCAACGCTTTAAGCTGGGCAAGTGCCGGTGGTCTTGGTTTTAGAGGTTCAAAGAAATCTACTCCATATGC
>JBNMJJ010000354.1:0-2509 GCA_050873745.1 Lachnospiraceae bacterium
ATCTGTGGCGGGTAAAAGTGAGCGGCATAATTCCTTTCCGGGAGTGGAAGAAGCCCGCTCGGTAAGTAAATCAATAATTTTATGGTATTCTAAAATCGTCAATGCTTTTTGGTTCATCTTAACCTCCATTATTCGACTTATATATTTTATAGATTTCAAATTCATTATGCTCTATGCCATAATGCCCCATGTGCTCCATAATCAGTCCGTTTGTATTCAGAACGTTGCTGTCGATTTCCGGCATCCAGTCTGTGTCCAAAAACCAGAGGGCATTAAAGTCCTGAGAAAAATCAAATTCCTCCAAATAGGCTAATTGTTCCTCGGGGAAATAGCATTCGTAAATAAAATCAAAGGCCTCCCAGTTATAGATAATATAATCTCCCTGTTTTAGATTTTCCTCAAAAAACGCTTCTGTCTGGGGGACATAGGTGCTTTTATATTCCTGAATATAGCACTCTTTATACTGCAGGCCCCCTACCAGCAGGAAAAAAAGGCTGACCAGAATCAGAATGCTCTTCTTTGCCCTTCCTACAGCAATTCCGAA
This sequence comes from Lachnospiraceae bacterium, assembly GCA_050873745.1. GTDB lineage: Bacteria > Bacillota > Clostridia > Lachnospirales > Lachnospiraceae > SFDP01. The sequence goes on from JBNMJJ010000354.1 coordinate 545, forward strand.
GAAAAGCGCCAGCAGGCCCAGAGCCGGAAAAACGTACTGCTCCCGGTAAACAGGCGTCCGGTACACTGAGATAATTACGCCGGAAAGGGTGGTAAAAGCGGGAACCAGCATACAGAATAAAGCAAATATCTCCGCCGGATTTTTCTGCAGGGCTATTTTAATGGTATTAAAGGTGCTTGCCCCTTTCAGGATAATCAGGAAAAGAAATACGGTTCCCGGAAGTAAATCCAAATCGAAGGTCCAGGTAAAATATCCCCAGATAGTTTCCGGCGTAATTTCCGGAATCCAGTAGCCCTGCTCCACATTTTTAATCTGCCGGATAAAGAAGGGCATCCAGGGCAAATAGCATATAATCATGGACAGGGCGGAGATTATCCAGGCAGTCAGCCTTTCCCTTTTCCAAAACAAAATGGCCAAAAGCAGCAATCCCGTGATGATAATTGCCGATACGAAGGCAAAATAATGGGTATATGCCGCCAAAACCCCGGTCAGTGCAAAGAGGAAAAAATCTTTCTTTCTGCCCTCCATAAAGGCCAGGCAGGCAAATATGCCGCAGCCGGTAACTAAAAACAGCGCCAGTGAGTACATTCTGACCTGAACGGCAAACTCCATAGAGCAGGGAATACAGGTGAGAAACAGCAGAAAGAAAAAAGCGGTTCTGTCACCCCAGTTTCTGCGAATCACAGTCGCTCCCATAATCAACGTTAATGTCATGGGAATGATGGCAGCAATTTTCTGTACCAGCAAAGAATTATGAGTAAACAGGGAAAACACCTTTGCATACAGATAATATAACGGCGGATGAACGTCCTTTGCCGTTCCCTCAATAATCCCACCCACATTCTGGCGCAAAAGCTGAAGGGTAAATGCTTCGTCGGTCCAGATATTGTGATTGAAAATCAAGGATATATACAGGGCCGTAAAGCCAATGACGGTACCCCAGATTAGTATGGCAGGCATTTTTTTGTACATACGGTTTTCTTTAAACGTTTCCATGTTTTCCCCTTTTTAATGATATTAGCAGACTTCTATGATACCGCAAAGCAGCGGGCAAAACAATACACAATAAGGTAGCTAAGGACACCATATAGGCTATTTTCCAGAGCAGGGGAACCGCATACTGCAGGCAGACGGTTCCTTCATAATTTCCCGGCACAGTTACGCTTATCCGATTATTATGACCGGTGACGGCCTCCAGTTCTTGTCCGCTTTCACGGTCATATATCCTGTAATTATCGTAATGAAAAAGAGGGAGCGTTACCTGTTTTTCCTGGCTGCTTTGATTTACACAGACAAAAGAAGTAAAGCCGTTCTCGCTGTGATAATCCGTAACGCTTACGGCGTCGGCGTCGGCGGAAATTTCCCTGGTAACACACTGAAGGGTGTCGGTTCCTTCCAACAAATATTCCCCTCCGTAAATATAGATAATGGAGTCCCAGTTATCCATAGCGGCAAACATTCTGGTGGTGGGGGATATATCTGCATACTGCATATATAAAAGCCCTGTGTTCAATAAGGTAAGCAGGCCGATGACTGCGGCAAAGCTTCTGGAGTAAAGTCTCTTTTCTTTTTTCTTTAAAATATGAATGCCGATAACTGTAACGAAAACACAGAATACGGTTGCCAGAACCAGATACCGCCAGGGGAACTGGATGACGCTTGCCAATTTGCCGAAAACAAAATTTATTCCCGCTATGCTGTCCCAGGGGAAGAGGGCCAGGCTAAACAGTATGGAAATCGCTGCCAATACACTGAGAATGCGTCCTGTGCGTATATGGCTGTCCTGCTCCAACTGCCATTCATACCGTTTACTATAGCACCATCCAAACAGCAGAAGACCCAGGGCAAGAGGCAGGCCCAGGCATAGCGGCATATCCCCATATATCTTTTCATTGGACAGGCCGTCCGGGGTCATGAAAATTCCCAAAAGCTGGATGAGATAAGCGCCTGCCCCCTGTATCGTAC
>JBNMJJ010000355.1:0-2497 GCA_050873745.1 Lachnospiraceae bacterium
GGTTAATGACATACTCACTGTTTGCAATGACCTCTTCGGACCCTGTAATATTTCGTAAACGCATATTTCATCCCCTTTTTAAACTTTTCTTCAATGGCATATTTTACACCTATTTTTTTAAATTGAAAATAAATTTATTAAATTTTTAGTAATTTCTTGAAGAATTTGTGTTTTCGGTAGTCGAAAAAGTATTTTTTGTGTAGAATGAAGATAAATTTTTAGTATGGAAAGGCTTATTCATGTTTAACTTTTTTTCTGCCTTTAAAAAAAGCAGCCGACTTTTTTTCCTTATCCTTATTATTATCCTTCTGCCTTCCTTTTCTGTGTCTGCCGCAGATTACGAAGCCCAGGCAGAAGAAAGAAAATCCATGCCCATAGAATCCAATTCCTATGAAAATTGGCCTCTGGGGCCTGCTATCGGTGCCCAGTCCGCTATTTTAATGGATGCTTCTACGGGAGCGATTCTTTATGAAAAAAATATAGATGAAAAATTATATCCTGCCAGTATCACCAAGCTGCTGACTACTTACATCGCTGTCCAGAAATGTGAGCTGGATGAAATGGTCACCTTTTCCCAAAAAGCCATAGACAGCATCAACTGGTGGGAAGATGCCAATATGGGAGTTAATGCAGGAACTTCCCTTCCTCTTTCGGACGTTCTTTATGGGATTTTGGTGGGCTCCGCCAATGAGGCCGCCTACGCAGTGGCTGAACACATCAGCGGAAGTGTGGAAGAATTTGCCCGTCTGATGAATGAAACGGCAAAGGAGCTGGGCTGCACCAATTCCCATTTCGTCACGCCCAACGGTATTCATGATGAGAACCACTACACTACGGCCCGTGACATGGCGATTATTGCCCAGGCTTTTTTTTCCAATGATACTCTGGCAAAGATGTCCGGCACTACTCGCTTTGAGGTTCCGGTCAACGATACCCAGACGAAGGAAGGAATCCTTTTAACGGCCAAAAGCCAGCTTCTGCCGGGAAAGCCCTACGCCTACGATGGGCTGATTGGCACCAAAACAGGCTATACGGATGATGCCAGACAGACTCTGGTTTCCTGTGCTTCCAAAGAAGGAATGAAGCTGATTTGCGTTATTATGAAGGAAGAGGCTCCGGCCCAGTTTACGGATACCGTTGCGCTCTTTGATTATGGTTTTGACCATTTTGATGCCTTAAATATCAGTGAAATGGACAACCAATATAGTATCGATAATTCTTTTTTTACGACCAGTATCGATATTCTGGGAAGCAGTAAACCCATAATCGGACTGGAAAAAGATGGTTATATTATTCTCCCCAATACCGTTGATTTTGATAAAGTAAGCTCGAAAATTTTTTATGATGAAACTTCTTCTGATGAAATTGCCTTTGTCCATTATTATTATCAGGATATTTTTCTGGGAAAAATTCCCCTCAGACTGGCTGCTGAGGAGCCTGAATCCTTTGATTTCGGAATACAGAGAACCCAAATTGTCTCTTCCCCTCCAGCCACCAATGAAAAGACGATTTTTATCAATATCATCCATCTTTTTCTCCTTGCGGGGGTAATCTTTCTTCTCTTTTCAAGCCTGTTTTTCTATCGCTTCCATAAGGGCTCCCACAGGGGACTCAGATTTGGCAGGAAAAAACTCCAGCCCTTCGGCAAAGACAGGCACTGGCATATAGACCACTATTAAAGCTATCCAGCACAGCCATTAAAAAAGCTATCGAATCGGAATAAAATAATTAATTCTGATTCGATAGCATCTTTTTTTTCTTATTCTTTAATTCCTTGTCCTTTGCCCTTAGCTCCTGCAGCTTTTTAATCTTTTCCTCAGTGGTAAATTTAGAGGTCTTTACTGCATAATATTTATCTTCCTCCGACTTCTTTATCCGTACCTTGTATTTAATATAGCCATGGACATTACAATATGCCACACTGTAGTAATGCTTTCCGTTGGGCGTATACCAGCGAATCTTCTTTTTCAGATTTTTATGGCAGAGATAACACTTGGTGGAGGCTATTTCCCTGTCCTCCATGACCTCCTTTTTCTCTTCAAATTCTCTGCTGATATGCTTGGCATATCCGGGAAAGACCATCTTTATCTCTTCCTTCCGATTCCTGGGAAGGTGGAAGGTATCAAAAGAAAAAAACTTCAGAATTTCCGGATTCTCCATCTTTTTACATACCTTCGCCGTATAGTAGGCATCGCTAAAGGCCCGGTGAAAGGGAATATCCTTTTCAATGTGGAAATAGTCAATGGCAAATTCCAGCGTCTTTCGGGTCTTATCCTTCATCACATCCAAACTGAAAAGCTTTTGAATATCATAGAACTTAATAGGGCCTTCTGCCAGCGGCGTCATACCATAATACTTCATATTCCGCTGAAGCTCCAGCAAATCGAGGAGACCCCAGGTGGCAAAGCAATAATCTTCGCCGCACCATTTAAGAAAATCCGTCATTACCTCAGGAAAACTTCTTCCCTTTTCCAGTTCCTTCATCTGTAAATGGATA
>JBNMJJ010000356.1:0-2490 GCA_050873745.1 Lachnospiraceae bacterium
ATGAAATAACCCCTTTCATTAGACTTTTGTTTTGTCTAACAAAAGGGGGTCACTTCAAAAAAAGAAGCCCCACGGCTTCCTTTTCTGACGTGCGCTAGAGGATTCGAACCCCCGACCTTTTGGTCCGTAGCCAAACGCTCTATCCAACTGAGCTAAGCGCACATATATCCTGTTGCTTTTGTTGCAACATGGATATGTTACTTTATCTTGAAGAATTTGTCAATACTATTTTTTGCAAATCAGCCGCATTTTGACGGCAGCCCTCTGACTGCTTCTGTAAACTGTAAGCATTTTCCCCATACATTCAAAAAATATTAAGAATCAGAAGTATTGCAATACCTTTAAAAAACATTATACTTTGTAAAAGTATTAAAAACATTGGCATTAATTATTCGAATTTACGATGCTGCAAAGCAGTATCATGGAGGATATTATGAAAATTTCAGCTATAATGAAGAAACATGGCAGAAAAGGGCTGTCACTTTTTCTGTTGTTCATTATTCCCATCATTACTTTTTATCTGATGGAATTTTACACTCACAATCCTTTTGTGACCATGAAGCCCGGGATTCAATTCCTGAATATTCTGTTTTTTGAACTGGTGATGGTTCTGGGACTTTTCCTATTTAAAAGAGGAAGGATTGCTCTCTGGGCAGAGACTGTAATTTTTGCTGTTCTGGGCCTGGCCAATTATTTCGTTCTGAACTTTCGCTCGGCCCCCATTATGCCCTGGGATATTCTCTCCATTAAAACGGCAGCCAGCGTGGCGGACAATTACAGCTATAAGCTGGATAAACAATCCATCCTCGTTCTGCTTCTCTTTATTCTGTGTCTGATTGCCGCTTATTTTTGTGACATTTCTGTCGTTTCTTTAAAGGCACGACTGTCAGGTACTTTAATTTCCCTGGGATTACTGGCGGGTTTTATCAGCTACACCCAAAGCAATGACTGTCTCTATCGTTTCCGCCTTTATGACAAGCTGTTCACTCCCACCACCATGTCCTATAAGGATGGAACGGTAGTGGCTTTTTGTATGCAGCTCCAATATGTCTTTGTGGAAAAACCGGAAGGCTATTCCAACAAACGGGCCGAAGAACTGCTGGCCGAAGCCTCTTTGCCGGATTCCTCTCCCGTCGCAGAAACCGTCGGCGAGTCTCCCACAGAGCTGCCCAATATCATCGTCATCATGAATGAAGCCTTTTCGGATTTGAACGTTCTGGGGGATTTTTCTACCAATGAAGACTACATTCCCTTCATCCGTTCCCTGCTAAGCGGAGCCGAGAACACCCAGTCCGGCTATCTTAGCGTCTCCGTTTTAGGGGGAAATACGGCCAACACCGAGTTTGAATTTTTAACAGGACAGACCATGGCCTTCCTTCCCCAGGGAAGCATCCCTTATCAGCAGTATATTAAGAGGGATACCTTCTCTCTGGCCTCCTGGCTTAAACAGATGGGTTACTCCACCGTAGCCATCCATCCTTATGGGGCTACCGGATGGCAGCGTCACCAGGCCTATCCCTGGCTGGGATTCGATGATTTTCTTTCCCTGAGTGATTTTACCCAGGCGAAAAAAATCCGTAAATATGTAAGCGACGAATCCAATTACGCCAAGATTATTGAACAGTATGAAGCAAAGGAAAGCGGCAAGCCCCTCTTTCTTTTTAATGTAACCATGCAGAATCATTCCTCCTATACCGATGCTTTCCCGGATTTCACCCCGGATATTACGGTGGAGGGAAGCGAAAGCTTCGCTTTAAGCCAGTATCTGTCCTTGCTAAAAGTGTCCGACCAGGAAATCGAAAAGCTGCTGGCTTATTTTGAAAAGCAGCCGGAGAAAACCCTCGTCGTTTTCTTCGGCGACCACCAGCCCACCGACTCCGTTGTCCGGGACATCTGGAAGCTGAATGGCAAGGATAGCCAAAACTTAAGCCTGGAGGACCAAAAGCTGCGTTATAAGGTTCCCTTTTTCATCTGGGCCAACTATGACATTGAAGAAGCCACGGGCTTAAGCTGCAGCGCCAACTATCTGGGCGGTCTTACCCTGAATGCAGCAGGACTTCCCTTAAGCTCTTATCATCAGTTTTTAGTTAGGCTCAGACAAAACTACCCTGTCATTTCCTCCATAGAAATACAGGATGCTTCTCACACCGCAGCAGAAGCGGACAAAGGGCAGGGAGAGCTGCTGGACTATTCTATCCTGCAATATTATCTCCTTATGGAAAATAAATAGGCTGCTGTAAATTTTTAATCAAAACATACCTAAAGGAAAGGTCCTATATGAATAAGATTCCTGACAATAAATTTACCCGTTTTATTCGGAAAAATGCAATTTATATTACCGCTTTTTTTATTCCCGTTTCATTAATGCTGATTATTTTTATGGTTCGGGGGGTTTATCCTTTTGGCGGACGGTCTTTTTTACATGTGGATATGTACCACCAATACTTTCCGTTTTTAAATGAAATGTACGATAAGCTGAAGAGTGGAGAC
>JBNMJJ010000357.1:0-2483 GCA_050873745.1 Lachnospiraceae bacterium
CATTTGGGGAGGATACTTTCCGCATTATCGAAGAGGAGCCGGAACGGCTGACGGAAATTAAGGGAATCAGTGAGCGGATTGCCAGGGACATCAGTACCCAGATGGAAGAAAAGAAAGAAATGCGTCAGGCCATGCTGTTTTTGCAGCAGTACGGAATCAGCCATACCCTGGCAGTGAGAATCTATGAAACTTATGGGGCGAAGACCTTTCAGACCATCAGAGAGAATCCGTATCAGTTGGCGGAGGATGTTCATGGCATTGGCTTTAAAATGGCAGACGAAATTGCCACCAGAATGGGCATTCGTACAGATTCGGATTTTCGTATTCGCAGCGGAATACTGTACACCCTGCTTCTGGCCTCCGTGGAAGGACACGTTTATCTGCCGAAAGAGATTCTGCTAAGAAATACCTCCGTTATGCTGGGACTCAGGCCGGAGCAGATTGAGCTGCAGTTGTCCAATCTGGCTATGGATAAAAAAGTAGTGATAAAAACGGATGGGGAAAATATATTTGTTTATGCCTGGGTCTATTATTATGCGGAGCTGAACTGTGCCAGAATGCTGTCGGATATTGATGCGGCACTGGAGGTTTTTTCCCGGGATGGCGAACAGAAAGAGGAGGAGCTGAGAGAGGAATACCAGGATTCGGTTTTAAAAAAGATGATGCTTTTGGAAGAAAAATTGAGTATACATCTGGATGAACTGCAAAGACAGGCGGTGCTGGAGTCGGTGCTGCATGGCGTATTCATCCTGACGGGAGGACCGGGAACCGGAAAAACCACTACGATTAATATGCTGATTAGCTACTATGAGCGGGAAGGAATGGATATTTTCCTGGCGGCGCCTACGGGCAGGGCGGCAAAGCGGATGAGCGAAGCCACCGGATTTGAGGCCCGGACCATCCATCGGCTGCTGGAGCTTAACGGAGGTCTGGCAGAGGACGGGAAAAAGGCCAGCTTCATGCGTAAGGAAGATAACCCGCTGGAGGCGGATGTGGTTATCATAGACGAGATGTCTATGGTGGATATTCACCTTTTTCAGGCATTGCTTAAGGCTGTTGCCCCGGGAACCAGATTGATTCTGGTGGGGGATGTGAATCAGCTTCCTTCGGTGGGGCCGGGGCAGGTACTTCAGGACTTGATTACCAGTGAAGCCTTTTCGGTGGTTCGGCTGGAGAAAATTTTCCGTCAGGCCAAGGACAGCGATATTGTGGTCAATGCACATAAAATTCATCAGGGAAAAAGACCCATAATCGATAATAAGAGCAGGGACTTCTTTTTTCTGGAAAGAAATGACGTTAATGTCATTTATAAGCATATGATTCAGCTTATTCAGGAAAAGCTCCCCGGCTACTGTGGTATACATCCCTTTGAAATTCAGGTTCTGACTCCCATGAGAAAGGGGAATCTGGGGGTGGAAACCCTGAACCGGATACTGCAAAAATACCTGAACCCGGAGGCGAAGCAGAAGGAAGAGTATCTCTATGGAGATACCATTTTCCGGGTGGGAGACAAGGTTATGCAGGTCAAAAACAATTACCAACTGGAATGGGAAATCGTCAGCAAATATAATATCCCCATCGATAAAGGTGTAGGGGTCTTTAACGGAGATATGGGAGTGATTAAGGAAATTTATTCCTATAATCAGACGATGGTGGTGGAGTTTGACGATATGCGCAGAGTAATCTATCCCTTCGGTGGGCTGGAGGAGCTGGAGCTGGCCTATGCCATTACCATTCACAAGTCTCAGGGAAGTGAGTATCCGGCGGTGATTCTACCACTGCTTAAAGGGCCCAGACAGTTGTTTAACCGGAATCTGCTCTATACGGCAGTGACCAGGGCAAGAAGCTGCCTTACCATTTTGGGAAGCAGTGAAACTATGGCGGAAATGATTGCCAACGAGAATGAAAATAAACGCTATACAGGATTGAGTTTACGGATTAGAGAAGTAGAAGGAATGTAAGTGCTGAAATTTACTATTTTGGATTTATTGTATCCCAGAAGATGCGCCATCTGCGATAAGGTTCTGCCTCTGGGAGAGGAGGAGGTCTGTGCCGGATGCAGAAAAGGAATCCGGTATTTGACAGGCCCTCTGTGCTGCAAATGCGGCAAGGCAGTAAAAGAGGAGGAAGAATACTGCTACGATTGCAGCCATAAAACCCATTGGTTTAAGGCGGGGGCGGCTCTTTTTCCCTATGACTATATCCGAACCTCCCTCTATCGGTTCAAGTACGGCAAAAGACAGGAGTATGGCAGGTTCTATGCCAGACATATGGCTCTCAGGCTGACCAGAAAGGTAAGAGGATGGAAGCCTCAGGCCCTGGTACCGGTGCCTCTGCATAAGAAAAAGAAGAGAAAAAGAGGCTACAATCAGGCTCAGGTTCTGGCGGAGGAATTGTCCCGGATTTGGCAGTTGCCGGTTCTTGACGACCTGGTGGTCAGGGTGAAAAATACCCGTCCGATGAAGGAAATTGAAGGGACGGAA
>JBNMJJ010000358.1:0-2479 GCA_050873745.1 Lachnospiraceae bacterium
CCTTTATTTTATGCCTTATGGGGCATATTTATTGGATTGTTATGTACCTTTTTAAGCCGCTTCATAGGCATCTTCCTGAGCAGGAACGGCTGCATTCTTACCTTTGCCCAGTACACAGGTGTAAACAAAGATGAAGAGGCAGGCTGCTGCAAAGATGATTCCGGCAGGATAGGAGATGGATTGGGAAAGTTTGAGACCTTCTTCTGCCATCAGGATATAGGTACAGGTTACTGCTGACATAAAGGTAGCCGGCAGTACGGTTATCCAGTATAAGCGTTTTTTGCGGAACAGATATACGCTTGCAGCCCAAAGGGAAATCATAGCAAGGGTCTGGTTGGACCAGGAGAAATATCTCCATACAATCTGCACGTCTATCTGTGTCAGGAAAGCGCCTACTGCAAGTAACGGAATGGTCAGAATTAAGCGGTTCTTTAAAGGACCCTGTTCATAGTTGAACCAATCTGCCAGAGTAAGTCTTGCACTGCGGTATGCAGTATCTGCGGAAGAGATAGGGCAGGCAATAACACCAATCATGGCAATAACTGCACCTACAGGTCCTAAAAGGCTGAAGCAGATGTTATAAACTACGGTGGACTGTCCGTCGCCCAGTGCGCTTAAAAGGCCGCCCGTACCATTGTAGAAAGCAACGCCTGCCGCTGCCCAAATCAAAGCGATAACGCCCTCAGCCACCATTGCGCCGTAAAATACTCTGCGTCCGTCTCTTTCGGTGGTAATACAACGTGCCATCAAAGGAGACTGGGTTGCATGGAAACCGGAAATAGCTCCACAGGCAACGGAGATGAACATGGTAGGCCAAATGGGTGTATTGGCAGGATGAAGGTTGGCCAGAGTGATTTCAGGAATGTGATAACCCTTAACCAGGATGGCGCCGCCAACACCTACAGCCATAACGATAAGGCAGAGACCGAAAATAGGATAAATCTTACCGATAACCTTATCGATGGGAACGAAGGTTGCGATGAAATAATAGATGATAACCACTGCCAGCCAGAATTTTGCGTCCAGCGCATTGGGAGTCAGCATAGCCAGAAGGTTAGCTGGTCCTGTGGAGAAGGTAACACCTACCAATACCAGAAGAACTACGGAGAAAACACGCATAACCTGAAGCATTCCCTTACCAAGGTAGATTCCTGTAAGCTCGGAAACGCTGGCTCCCTTGTGGCGCATGGACATCATTCCAATCATGAAATCGTGAACTGCTCCGCCGAAGATGGTTCCCAGGGTAATCCAGAGGAATACGCTGGGCCCCCAGCAGGCTCCTGCCAGCGCACCGAAGATGGGGCCCAGACCAGCAATATTCAAAAGCTGAATCAGGAAAACCCGGGGGGTGCTCATAGGTACATAATCGGTGCCATCCGTCATAGATAATGACGGCGGTTTTCTGTCATCTGCGCCAAATACTTTTTCAGAGAATTTGCCGTAAATGATATAACCGACAATCAAAATGGCCAGGCAAACAAAAAAACTAATCATTTTACTACCTCCTTTGTATCTCGTAACATTTATGTAGTTACAATTATACAATTATAAAATAGAAATTAAAGTTTTTTTGTATTAACTGCATAGAATGATGTATCAACGGTAGTAAAACAGACATAAACAGATAGATAAAAAGAGGCAGCAGGCATTAAATACCGATTAACTGCCTTAAAATTTTGAGCTTTTCCCGGCTCACCGGCAGGATGTTCTGCTCGAAACCCTGCATTTTCAGGGCCAGGCTGTTGTTTGCCCAGGGGAACATTTCGCCGATATAGTTCAGGTTGACGAGAAAACTTTTGTGGATACGGCAGAAACCGAGGGAAGTAAGCCGTTTTTCATATTCTCCGATAAGGAGATTTTCCGTATAGTCCTGCTCTGTAGTATGAATCAGGCAGCCTCTGCCGGAGGTTTCGATGTAAACAATTTTTTCAATATCCACAAGAACGATGGTCTTATTGATATTCACCGGCATACGCCTGGGAACGGGAGAGGATGGGGAAGAGCTTACGGTGTCCGCAGGCTGTTCCTTACAGGAGAGGCTTTCCATATCCTTCTGGCATTTTTCCAGAACCATACGAACCCGCATGGGGTCGAAGGGCTTTAAAATATAGTTGTTTACCCCCAGCTCAAAGGCTTTAACTGCATATTGGGAATAGGCAGTGGCAAAGACAATCTGAACGTTGGGCAGCAGCTTTCGGGCCACAGCCACAAGGGTGGTTCCTTCCATGTCGTTTAAATTAATGTCCACGAACAGCAGGTCAAAATCCGTATGACTGATTAAGTCAATTCCGCTGCTCCCACTGTCCGCCTCTTCAATCTGGCTGTCCGGCAGAACATTCAATATCTGATGGATTAATTCTTTTCTTGCAGGACGTTCATCATCGATTACAGCAATTTTCATAGCAGCTCCTTTTCTGCTCCCATGATGGGAGGAGAGGAAAACAGGAGAGTGTCGGTGGAGGTCAGAGGAATGGAAAAA
>JBNMJJ010000359.1:0-2468 GCA_050873745.1 Lachnospiraceae bacterium
ACCCTGCCCTCGGTTTTCTCCCTTCCATCGTCTCCGTCTGGGATAAAGAAGGCTTTGCCAAAAAAGAAGGCTCCTGCTGAAATTGAGGTTCAACCGGGGGCTCTTTTTGAGGCCGAATATCAGGCTCCATTTGGGGCCGAAGCTCAGATACGTCTCTCCTGGTTATCTCCCCTTTTAAGACTTCCGGTTCTGCCGTCACCGGCGTAAGTTCCTCCAGCTCTATAGGATGGGAGCTGTGAATCCTCACCTTACTGAAATCAAAATCCGTTTCCCCTGCCTTTTCCTCTTTGCTTACGGTCTCTCTCCGGGTAATCTGCACTTTGGAGTTTTGAAGGGTAATCTCATGAATGTCGTCGTGCTTAAACTCTTCTTCCACAGGAGTTTCTTTTTTTAACCGGGTATCCAGCATAACTCCGGATACCTTCTTGTTCATTCTGAGAATTTTTTCCTCCTCTTCCCGGTTTTGGCGCAAAGCCTCCCTGCGGCTATTCTCTTTTTCCTCTTCCTCAAGGCGGCTCCTTTCTTCCTCCAGCTCTTCTCTTCTCTGCCGCATCCTTTCCCGGCGAAGATTCATATCCTCTCTGGCAGAAGCCATCATATGACGGCCCTTCTTCTTCATTCCGCTGACCAGAGCCTTTCCGGTAAGAATCACCAGAGAAGCTACGGACAGTACCAAAAGGAGGAAAACTGCTCCCAGCATATCCAGAAGGGAATACAGCAAATAGGCCAGAGAGCCTCCAAGAAAGCCGCCTCCCCGTCTTTCTTCCATTCCCAGCTTATAGAAGGCTAAGGGAGAATATCCCTCCAGCGAAGCCATATCTCCCTGTAAAAGATGGAGCAGGGACATCATCACCAGAAGGAGGGTAATGACCGCCCCCAGCTTTAACATTGCCAGGCTGTTTCCTTTATTGGAAATGCCGAAAGCCACCAGCAAAAAGATACAGATTGGCGCCACATAAGCAAGTATGCCAAAAAGACCGAAAAGAACGCCGCTGAGGGCATTCCCTGCTGGTCCAATCACACCAAAATTACATAAAAACAAGATTACCACAAGGGCAAACAGGAGCAAAAGAAGCAGCTCACTGCCAATCTTCTTCTCCTCCTCACTTCTTACCCGTCTGCTGCTCTGCCGGGAAGAGGCTGACGTTTTTCTTCCTGATGAGCTTCTATTTTGTGAAGCACCCTTTTTTCTTGTACCCGAACTTGATGCCATAAAATAACTAAACCTTCCTGTTTTTGTTTTCGTGGATAAAACACCCAGGATAGTATAGCATACTCTCTCATCTTTTTCCAATCATTTCATGCAATTTTGCAACTGCCTGTGCAATCCCTCCCACTTCATTGATTATCCCTTCTTCTACCGCTTCACGTCCTACCAGGATGGTTCCCACGTCCTTGGTCAGCATACCCGTTTCCATCATCAGCTCCTCCATTCTGTCTCCGCTGATTTTGCAGTGGGAGCTGACAAAGTTAATGATTCGGTTCTGCATCTGTCTGAAATAGTCGAAGGTGGGCTGAGCGCCGATAACCAGTCCGCTTAAACGTACCGGATGGATTACCATAGTTCCCGTAGGCACGATAAAGGAATAGTCGCTGCTTACGGCGATGGGCACTCCTATGGAATGGCTGCCTCCCAGCACCAGGGATACGGTAGGCTTGCTTAAAGAAGCAATCATTTCCGCAATGGCCAGTCCTGCCTCCACATCTCCTCCCATAGTATTTAAAAGAATCAAAACCCCTTTCGTTTCCTGGGAATCCTCAATAGAAGCCAAAATGGGCAGCACATGCTCATATTTAGTGGCTTTGGAATTGTTTCCCAGCACGTCATGGCCTTCCACCTCTCCGATTATGGTAATCAACTGTATCTGCTGCTTTTCCCGGTTTTCATTCAGCAGAGTGCCTCCCTCTTCTTTAATCTGCTCCTGTTTCCATTTTTCCTGTTCAATCTTTTCTCCTGTGTCCTTTTGCTCTTTCTTCGGCTTTGAAGTATCATTCAGGCAGTCCTTCTTTTTTTCGTATTCTTTATTTTTGTTTTTTCCCATAATTACCTCCCTTTTCCTTTCTCTTTTTAGGATTACACAAAAAAAAGAGCTTATTCAGCTCTTTTTTAAGATTACCCTTCTTTTAAATCATAATCGTCGGTTACATTATAATTATTCAAATCGTAGCGCATCAGCTCCCTGGGAGGCTGGAAGGCGTAATCCATCTCCTTTTTCACATGCTTTTTAGGCAGGGGTAAGGGATTGGGAATCAGACGAACCTTTTCCCTTTGCCTTGTTTCCCCCGGCCCTGTTTCCGTAGGGGAAGGCTTTTCTGCCGACCTTTGCGGCGGCTTCTTTTCTTCCTTTTCCTCCGGCTTATCCTTTACCGGAATTGGCGGTACTTCCTCTGTCTGCTTTGCCTGTTCTGCCTCTACGGCAGCCTTAGTCAGCACTTTTGTTCTGACCACCCTCACCACTGGCCTCAGG
>JBNMJJ010000360.1:0-2466 GCA_050873745.1 Lachnospiraceae bacterium
AATAATCTTTTCTCTGGCGGAAGAAAAATTGCTGACGTTATCGGTGGGAATGCCCTTGTCTCTGAATTTGGTACAGGGAAGGTCCGTCACCTTAACCGTATGAAGCTGTCCCGTATTCGTAAAAATACAGATTTTTCCGGTGCTTTTACAGGGAAAAAGAAAACGGCTCTCGGTCTGTGCAGCCTCTTTATTGCGTTCAAAGGCGGGCACATCTATGGTTTTGGCATAGCCAAAGCGGTCCATCAAAAAGACCAGATTCGTTTCCTCCGGCTTCTTTTCTTCATATACCGCCTCTTCGCAATTTTCAATCAGGGTTCTGCGCTTACGGGAAAAATCCTTCTTCAATCTGTCCAAATCGTTAATCAGCACCTGAATCATGGAGTCTCTTCGGGATAAAATATCTTCGTACCGGTAAATATTGGCAACGGTGTCCTCATGCTCCTTAATGAGAGCCTCCAGCTCCAGGCCAATCAGCTTGTATAAGCGCATATCCAGAATGGCGTTGGCCTGACGTTCACTGAACATAAGCTGTGCGGCCATGACTTTGGACTCTTTGGATTTGAAGCGGATGCCCTCGGTGTTTCCTTCCACCAGGCATTTTTTTGCCATGGTGCGGTCTTTGCTGCCCCGGAGAATTTCAATAATCAAATCGATAACGTTGCAGGCCTTAATCAGGCCCTCCTGAATCTCTCTTTTTTCCTTTTCCTTTGCCAGCAGATTGGTGTATTTACGGGTGGCAACCTGGAACTGGAAATCTACATTTTCCCGGATAATCTGCTTTAAGCCCATAGTTTCCGGTTTACCGGAAGAGATAGCCAGCATATTCACGCCGAAGGTATCTTCCAGCCGGGTCTTTTTATAAAGCATATTGATAAAGTTCTCTGCATCCGCATCCCGTTTCAGTTCGATGACGATTCGGATGCCTTCCTTGGAGGACTGATTGGAAATATCCACGATGTCCATGGTCTTTTTGGTTTCTGCAAGGGCGGCTACATCGGAAAGGAATTTGGAAATATTGGCTCCAATCATGGTATAGGGGATTTCACGGATTACCACATTCGTTTTGCCGTTTTTTCCTTTTTCAATATCCACCTTTCCCCGGATTTTTATTTTCCCCGTTCCCGTCTCATAGATGGCTAAAAGCTCGTCTTTATTGGTAACGATGCCTCCGGTGGGAAAATCCGGTCCCTTAAGGTGGCGCATCAGCTCTTTGGTGGAAATATTCTCGTTCTTCATGTAGGCTTTGGCTGCCTCAATTACCTCTCCCAGATTATGGGGAGGGATGCTGGTTGCCATACCTACTGCTATTCCTTCCGACCCGTTGACTAAAAGGTTGGGAAATTTGGCCGGAAGTACGCTGGGCTCCTTTTCCGTCTCGTCAAAATTGGGCAGAAAGTCCACCACGTCCTTATCCAGGTCGGCCAGCAGGCCCTCCTGGGTAATCTGCTGAAGCCGGGCTTCCGTATACCTCATGGCTGCGGCTCCGTCTCCTTCGATATTGCCGAAATTTCCGTGTCCGTCCACCAGAGGCAGTCCCTTTTTAAACTCCTGGGTCATGACCACTAAAGCGTCGTAAATAGAGGCGTCTCCGTGGGGATGGTATTTACCCATAGTGTCTCCCACTATACGGGCGCTCTTCCGGTATGGCCTGTCGTAGCGGATACCCAGCTCATACATATCGTAGAGGGTTCTTCGCTGTACCGGTTTTAAGCCGTCTCTCACATCCGGGAGGGCCCTGGCAACGATGACGCTCATGGCATAATCGATATAGGATTTCTGCATGATTTCAGAATATTCCGTTTTGATGATATTCTCTTCTATTTTTGCTCTCATGTTTTCACCTTAATTTTTGATTTCCTTATACATCCAGTTGGGCATCATTAGCATGCTCGTAAATAAAGGCTTTCCGGGGAGGCACGTCGTTACCCATAAGCATTTCGGTTATCTGTGAGGCATAGAGGGCATCCTCTATTTCCACCAGCTTCAGTTTTCTGGTTTCTGGATTTAGAGTGGTTTCCCAAAGCTGGTCTGCATCCATCTCTCCCAGACCCTTATACCGCTGAAGGGTGAAAGGCCCTTTGTGGGTTTTCCGATATTTTTCCAACGCTTTATCATCGTATAAATATTCTTCTTTTCCTTTGGAAGGCATAGCTTTATACAGGGGCGGCATAGCCAGATAAACGTGGCGCTCAAAAATCAGTTCCGGCATAAAGCGGTAAAACAGGGTTAAAAGCAGGGTGGAAATATGGGCCCCGTCTACGTCCGCATCGGCCATAATAATAATCTTATCATACCGTAATTTGGAAATGTCAAAATCGTTTCCGTAGCCTTCCTTGAAGCCGCAGCCGAAGGCATTAATCATGGTTTCGATTTCCGCATTGGCTAAAACCTTGTCGATGCTTGCTTTTTCCACGTTTAGAATCTTACCCCGGATGGGCAGAATCGCCTGATAGGCCCGGTTTCTGG
>JBNMJJ010000361.1:0-2432 GCA_050873745.1 Lachnospiraceae bacterium
CATCTGACGCACAATCACTTCAATATGCTTATCCGCAATGTCTACACCCTGAAGACGGTATACTCGCTGTACCTCTCTCAGCATATAATCCTGCACCGCCCGGATGCCTTTAATCTTCAATAAATCGTGAGGGTTTACACTACCTTCTGTCAGCTCATCACCGGCCTCCAGAGTGGCTCCGTCCAGAATTTTGATTCGGGAACCGTAGGGAATCAGGTAAGTCTTGCTTTCTCCCGTTTCATTATTGGTAATCACCACTTCACGCTTCTTCTTCGTATCTTTGATGGATGCCACACCGCCAAATTCGGCAATGATGGCCAGACCCTTCGGCTTTCTTGCCTCAAAAAGCTCCTCCACTCGGGGAAGACCCTGGGTAATATCATCACCTGCCACACCGCCCGTATGGAAGGTACGCATGGTTAGCTGTGTACCTGGCTCACCGATGGACTGTGCCGCAATAATACCAACCGCTTCACCTACCTGTACCGGTTCACCGGTAGCCATGTTGGCGCCGTAGCATTTTGCACAGATACCCACATGAGAATGGCAGGTCAGAATGGTTCTGATTTTAACCTCTTCAATGGGCTCGCCCTTCTCATCCACACCTGAGGCAATAATCTTTTTGGCACGGCTGGGGGTAATCATATGATTTTTCTTTACCAGCACATTGCCGTCCTTATCCAGAATATCTTCACAGCTAAAACGGCCGGAAATACGGTCCTCAAGACCTTCAATCACTTCCTTGCCTTCCATAAAGGCTTTTACCTTCATACCGTAAATGTCATCTTTGCCCTCGCAGCAATCGATTTCACGGATAATCAGTTCCTGTGAAACGTCAACCATTCGACGGGTCAGATAACCGGAGTCGGCTGTACGAAGCGCAGTATCCGACAGACCCTTACGGGCTCCGTGTGCAGACATAAAGTATTCCAGTACGTCCAGACCTTCACGGAAGTTTGATTTAATCGGCAATTCGATGGTTCTACCGGTGGTATCCGCCATCAGACCACGCATACCTGCCAACTGTTTAATCTGCTGGTTGGAACCACGGGCTCCGGAGTCGGCCATCATAAAGATGTTATTGTATTTATCCAGACCGGCCAAAAGCACGTCGGTCAGCCTCTTATCCGTATCGTTCCAGGTTTCCACTACCGCACGGTAACGCTCTTCCTCTGTAATCAGACCACGCCGGAAGTTCTGGAAAATACGGTCTACGGTAGCCTGTGCCTCTGCCAGCATTTCCGGTTTCTTCTCCGGTACGGTCATATCGGAAATGGAAACCGTCATGGCTGCCCTGGTGGAATATTTATATCCGGTAGATTTAATATCATCCAGTACCTCTGCAGTTTTGGAGGCTCCATGAGTATTGATAACCTTTTCCAAAATCTGCTTAAGGCCCTTTTTACCCACATGGAAATCCACCTCCAGCTTCAGTTCATTGCCGGGAACGGTTCTGTCCACGAAGCCCAAATCCTGAGGAAGAATTTCGTTGAACATAAAACGGCCTAAAGTGGATTCCACAATATCGCAAATCTCTCTTCCGTCTGCCAGAGTCTTGTTCACCCGTACCCTGATTCTGGAATGGAGGGTAATGCTTTTATTCTCATAGGCCAAAATTGCCTCGTTTACGCTCTTAAAGGCCTTGCCTTCTCCCATTGCTCCGGGACGTTCCTGGGTCAGGTAGTAAATGCCCAGAACCATATCCTGAGAAGGCACTGCAACGGGGCCGCCGTCGGAGGGCTTTAGCAGGTTGTTAGGAGACAGCAGCAGGAAACGGCATTCTGCCTGTGCCTCTGCGGTCAGGGGAAGATGCACCGCCATCTGGTCACCGTCGAAGTCGGCATTAAAAGCCGTACATACCAGCGGATGAAGCTTAATGGCCTTACCCTCCACCAAAATGGGCTCGAAAGCCTGAATACCCAGTCTGTGCAGGGTAGGCGCACGGTTTAACATTACCGGATGCTCACGAATTACCTCTTCCAACACATCCCACACGCTGGTATCCAATCTTTCCACCAGCTTCTTGGCATTCTTAATATTCTGGGAGATTCCTCTGGAAACCAGCTCCTTCATCACAAAGGGCTTAAACAGCTCAAGAGCCATTTCCTTAGGCAGACCGCACTGGTAAATTTTCAGTTCAGGGCCTACCACGATAACGGAACGTCCGGAATAGTCTACACGCTTTCCTAACAGGTTCTGACGGAAACGTCCGCCCTTACCCTTTAACATATCGGAAAGGGACTTCAGGGCACGGTTGCCGGGCCCGGTTACGGGTCTTCCCCGTCTGCCGTTATCGATGAGGGCATCCACCGCCTCCTGAAGCATTCTCTTCTCGTTGCGGACGATGATGTCCGGCGCTCCCAGCTCCAGAAGCCTTTTCAAACGATTGTTACGGTTAATGATTCTTCTGTATAAATCGTTCAGGTCAGAGG
>JBNMJJ010000362.1:0-2429 GCA_050873745.1 Lachnospiraceae bacterium
CTGTCCCGTTCCAGGCTATGCGTATCCAAAAAGGTATCCTGATGGTCTACTCGGCCCTTTTTCCCTCTGGCGCCACAGCTATACAGACTATTTTCTGCTAAAGTGGTTTTTCCTGCGTCCACATGGGCGAGAATACCGATACATATATGTTTATTCGGCTTATTTTCTGATGTATGTTCCATCGAAAATACCCCTTTCTGCTGTCTATGATATAATTATTATCATAGCACAGAACTAAAAATAAGTCGACAAAAACAGCCGGTTGATTCTCCTTTGGAAACCAATCGGCTGTGTAAATGGTGCTATATTTTATTTAATTTTTCCTCTCGCCCCTCCCTCTGTATCTTTTCCTCTGCCATCCCTTAATACTTCTGTTTTGCCTGAATCGCAGTATATTATCAGGATACAGGAACGGCTAAATATTCCCGGGTTGCAACTCCTGCACGAAGCACTCAATGATTGACCACCATATAAATTTACACTACTCTCAAACCTTATTGCGCTTTCTATAGTTGATGAAATTGTTTGACCACCATATAAATTTACACTACTCTCAAACCTCAAACCTCAAATATCCAGCGTTAGCCTTCATATCCTGTCCGGTTCTCAACAAGCAAACATGCCACTACAACATGGGCAATTCATATGGTGTAATCCCTATTCATTATTTCACATCCACCTCTATAACGCAATAGTCTTTATCCACAATAATCGTTCTTTCCTTCTTTTCATTGACATTCACATTCTGCACATCCAACAATAACAGATGATATTTTTTATAAGATGCCTGTTCATATAAGTACTCCAACTCCGCTTTCGTTAAAAAAGAAGCAATATTTACGAAAATAAAAATATATATTTTGCGTACCTCCGACATCATCTGCAAATACTCCAGAAGATAGTCTACATAATTCCCTGAGTCTTCCTGAAACTTTAAATCCATTACTTTAAAAAGAGCTTTCAACTCCAACTCACCGTAACTGATTCCATAACCAATTCCATCAATCGCCTGATTTAACATCCCCTCCAAATTAGAATTAATCGCCCTCCAATCTGCCAGAAGTTCTGTGTCATTAATTTCATCGGCCAATTCATCGTATAAAGCATTTAACATTTTTCTCTGATTAATTTCCAAATCAAAAATACTCATAATCAACTCGCAGTAATCGGAAATTTTTAATATCTCCCCTTCATGGGACAAAATCCATTTTCCCTCTCTGCCATCCATCTGTTTTCTAAAATCAACAATAAATTCCGACATCAAAGCCGGAGGCTCCAGTATCAGCTTTTGTACAACTCCCTCTTGAAACTCAATCTGAAACGTATATTCCGGATGCACTAATTTCATAAAATAACTAACCTTTCATCATTATCCAAAACATTATGTGTTGATGTTCCTACAATAAATTCTATCTTTTGAAACTGCTTCTCCGTCATTGTCAAAACCTGAACTAAACCCGCCTCCGGCTTATTCTTCCTTAAATTTGTCATAATTGCTTCTGCTGCTGTAGCATTTAAAGCCAATTTACAGTATACGGATTCCTGCATCATCAAAAAGCCTGACTTCAATAAAAATTTTCTGAATTTAGTATACTGCCTTATATTTTCAGATGTTGTAACCGGCAGGTCAAATAATACAATTACTCTCATATACCTGTACGTCATACCCTCTTTACCATTTACCAAACTTTAACAGAGAAACATCTTTATCATTTACTGCATCAAACACACTCCTGCAGTAAATCTTAACAGCATTGGACAGATACTGATTTTTCCCGTCAATCTGCACTTCCAGATTCATCAGCCTAATCAATTCCCGCTTTTCTTCCTGTTCCAGTTTCTCCGGCTTCATTTCAAACACCCTTCTATCCACAACGATACGAAACGGCTCCATTAAATCGGAACCCAAATTAAAGGGATTAAACATATTGTCATGAAACAACCCTAACTGCGTAATATAACCGTTAGAAACAATTTCCCTATTCACTGCCGAAAGCAAAATCCCATACCCGTAATTTAGAGCTGCATTGAAGGGAATATCCGATGTTCTGGAAAATTCCTTACCAAACAGTGCATTGAAATACACTTTTGCAGCATGGCCCTCCCGGTTTGTGGCATCCCCAGGCTCTATTTCCTCTAAATACGACTGCAGTAATCTTGCTTCCTCTTCCCTTCCCACAGTCTCCAGTAATTTTTTCTGATTTCTAATCTTTTCCGAAATGATTTCTGTCCAGATTATCTGTTTTGTCTCCTTGTCCCACGCTGCCTGTGTCCTGACTTTTAAACTGGTATCATGACTGCCGTAATAGGACATTAATTCGGAACAGGGATTTCTCTTTTCATCACAAAAAATCACTTTTACTTTCTGCTTCGTCAATTCCGCAAGCAGCGACACCGTCATCGACACTGCTGTTGACTCAATCAACAGC
>JBNMJJ010000363.1:0-2429 GCA_050873745.1 Lachnospiraceae bacterium
CCTCAGAATCGGCGTATTTACTGCTTAAATTAATCTTGGATACATCAATCCAGTTCTGGGAAATACAAAAAGTTAAAAATTCACCCAGACTGATGGTTTCCTCCGTTTTCCATGCCTGATAGGTGGGGTCGTTCACATCCACCTCATCAGAAATAATTACCCCATTGTCCGTCAGCAGGGTAACGATATAGCTCTGGTAAATCTGGTATTCCTGAGGAAGCTCTTTGTATATGGTGTTTTGCTGATACATCTCTTCCTTCAGCCGCAGAAATATCTCTTCCTGCTTGTTCAGAAAGGCTTCATGGATAGCCCGTTCATTCTCCTTTGCCTCTCTTTTATCAAAATGTGAGACGTCTATAATGCTGTTGTTAATCAGGGCAAAATAAACATCGTCTATAGGAATCCGCAGAGTGCTTGCGGAAGGGTATTCGGGAACCACATAGGTTTTGCTGTTGATAATCTTGGTTACCAGAATGCCTGCCAACTTCTGCTCCAGAATGTTATAGACTGCCACCTGTAAATCGTGGTCAATATTCAGGTAAAGATTGTTTCCGGCAATCGGTTCAATCCTGTTTTCGGCTTCCACCATCTTACCTACATTGTCCACATAAATGGTTTCCGAACCGTTGACTCCCCGCAGATAGCTTTCCATGGACTGCTCTATTCCGGATTTTCCCACCATATCCGTAAGGCTGTATTCCTGTCCTTCCTCCTGCTCACCCGCTGCTTCTGCATTCAGGGTTTCCAGCTCTTCCTTGGAAATTTTACCGGTATATCCCAGAATATGGGCAAAATAAATACTGTCTTCGTATACCCTGATGGTATCCTCCTGAATGGCGGCTCCCGGCAGTTCATCAAGATTTTCCATAATATTGGCTACGGTCTGGGTATTAATATCCGTTGCCACATTGGTGGGAATAAACTTCTGAAAGCTGTTTGCGCTCATGGCATAGCGTATGGTCACAATCTGGAGAATCTCCTTCTTCGTATATCCCTCCCCCATAACGAAACTGTCCCTTGGGTTTGCCGGGTCGCTGCTTTTTCCCACCCCGTAACGGGAATAGCCGGCCAGATAGGCCATCATTTCCTCTGCCGTAGAGGTTTCCTCCTGGTAGTCCATATCTCCCGGGTCCGCATAGCCGTATACGTCCGCCCGGAAACGGCGGAGCCTGGTATCACTGACGGTGTAGGCATAATTTCCATCTTCATCAATAATTATGGAAAAATCGCTGTCAATTTCATCCCCGCTTTTCTCAATCAGATGAATCAGCTTCAGCAGCGTCTCATTCAGATACTCGTTCTTTCTGCTGCTGGATTCAAAAACATCCTCCATGGTCACGTTGTAGGCCAGCTCATTATGGGCCAGAACCTTACCGTTACGGTCGTAAATATTCCCCCGAGTGCTGGGAATGGAGCGTTCCTTTTGGATTTTTAAGGTAAAATCCTCCAAAGTCTGGGCGCCATTAACAATCTGTAAATCGAATATGCGATAGGTAAGCACTCCTCCCAGAATCAGAAAGAGAGCTGCCATAATAATCAGCCGGCTGCCTTCCATATTGACGGAAGGCTTTTTCATATCTCTAAACAATTTTTGTCGCTCCTTCTTTTTCCTTCCATTCCAGCCGTCTTTCCACAAACAACAAAAACGGATAAAGTGCGCAGGTTACCACAATGGTATAAACCATTTCCGGGAAGATGATATGCAGAATATAAAACCCCAAATTGAATCTTCCATTGAGCAAAAAAAGCAAAATGTAACAGGCCAGATTATAAAGCAAATCACTGACCAGAATCAAAATCATCGGCAATTTAATATCTTCCGGATAAAACATTTTCCGGAAGATTCCATTCAAATATCCTATGTACATATAGAGCAGAGCATAAAATCCAATCAGGCTTCCGAAAAAGACGTCCATCAGAAGTCCCGAAAAAAAGCCCACAAGCAGCCCGCTCTTTCTTCCTCTCATAAAGCCATATGAGGCGGTAACAATTACCATCAGGTTGGGAATAATACCACCAAAGTTTAATGCTCTAAAAACAGTACACTGCAGCAAAAAGCAGATTACCATAAAAAAAGCACTGATTATCACCTTTTTCATTGTTCGCTCCCGGCCTTCCTCCCATTCGCCTGCAGTTTACTGCGCCGTCTGCTTCAGTTCCAGAATGACCAAAACATCCTGCAGATGTTCAAAATCCACTGCTGTCGTCAGGGTTCCCGACTTGGTAAGGTTATTTGCATCCGTTTCAATTCTACTGATATAGCCAATCAAAATACCCGGTAAATAGTGGTCGCTGATGTTGGAAGTAACTATCTTGTCCCCCACTACAGCCTTATTATTTCGGTCAATCAGCTTGCTAAAGTTAATCATTCCTTCCGCCATAGTGGTCAAATCTCCGGTAACAATCAACTGGTCTCCGGTAGATAAAAG
>JBNMJJ010000364.1:0-2404 GCA_050873745.1 Lachnospiraceae bacterium
GCAAAGCAGATGGTTTTATCCACCTCCTGTTCCTTGCTGCATGTGCCCTATACCCTGGAAAATGAACCTGGGCTGGAGGACAAAGTAAAACAGCATTTTGCCTTTGCTCTGGAGAAGCTGCAGGAATTGCAGGAACTCAGTATGCTGACGGAATGCGACGATTACAACACCCAGAAAGAATATGAAAAAAACCGTAAAATCTTTGAAGAGGAAAGACTTTTCCAAAATGAAGAGGTAAGAAAGCAGGTGGCGGCCCTGACCAAAAAAGACTTTGTCCGTAAGCCGGGACGCCCGGAAAGGGAAAGCCTGCAAAAGCAGGTTTTCGGGCTTCCTCTTTTGCCGACTACTACCATCGGCTCTTTCCCCCAGACACAGGAAGTAAAAAGGAACCGCAGCAGTTACCGAAAGGGGGACATCGACAAGGCCGCATACGACAGGCAGGTAAACAGCTTTATCAGGGAATGTATTAAGAAGCAGGAAGAGATAGGGATTGACGTTCTGGTGCATGGCGAGTATGAAAGAAACGATATGGTGGAATTTTTCGGGGAAAATCTGTCCGGTTATGTTTTTACCCAGAAAGCATGGGTACAGTCCTATGGAACCCGGTGCGTAAAGCCCCCCATTATCTTCGGTGACGTCAAAAGAAACGCTCCCATTACGGTGGAATATTCGGCCTATGCACAGAGCCTGACGGATAAGCCGGTGAAGGGTATGCTGACGGGCCCGGTGACCATTCTTAACTGGTCCTTTCCCAGAGAGGACATCAGCCTGAAGGAAATAGCCTGCCAAATCGGAATTGCCATTCGGGAAGAGGTTTTGGATTTGGAAAAAGCCGGTATTCAGATTATCCAGATTGATGAAGCCGCCTTGAAGGAAAAGCTGCCCATCAGAAAAAGCGACTGGTACAGCCAGTATCTGGACTGGGCGATTCCGGCCTTTTGCCTGTGCCATAGCGGGGTGAAGCCGGAAACCCAGATACATACCCATATGTGCTACAGTGAATTTAATGAGATTATCCGGGATATTGACCGGATGGATGCGGACGTCATTTCCTTTGAGGCTTCCCGTTCCAGATTGACCATACTGGACGCTCTTAAGGAAAACAATTTTGAAACCCAGGTTGGGCCGGGAGTATACGACATCCATTCTCCCAGAGTGCCGTCGGTGGAAGAAATCGTGGCTGCCTTAAGAACCATGCTTTCTAAAATCAGTCAGGAAAAGCTGTGGGTAAACCCGGACTGCGGACTGAAAACCAGAGGCATTGAGGAAACTGAAGCCAGTCTCAGGAATCTGGTGGAAGCAGCCAGGATAGTCAGGGAGGAACTGGCCTGAACGGGCTGGCAGTGGTGCAGCCGCCTTAAGCATAAATGAATAAGCTGCTGTCAGGAGGGACATTTCTTTGTGTGAAGTGTCCCTTTAGACATTTTATTTTCTGTAATGGAAAGAACTTGTAAATTTTTTCCACATACTGAAAATTTCTAATTCTATTGGAAAATAACAGAAGATTCCAGTATAATGAAAAAAAGATTATCACAGGCGCCGATAACCGCCGGGGGAGTTAAACAATGAGAGCAGAAGAGATATTTGGAACGTGGGAAGAAACCATTATCTGGTCCTGTTTACAGGGAGTGATGGGGAAAATTTATACCAATTCCCCAGAGGATAATGCAGCTATGGCGGTATTGGGCGATTTCGTTTTTTTGGCGGGAAAGCCCTGTGAAGAGCTGGTTCGTCTTAACCCGAAAGAAAGCAATCCGGATTTGATGATTATGGTTCCGCAAAGCCCTGAGTGGGCCGCTTTAATCGAAAAATGCTTTGGGGAAAAGGCCAGAAAAGTTTCCCGCTATGCCATGAAAAAGGAGAGGGATGTTTTTGATAAGGAAAAGCTGCAGCAGGCTTTTTTACACCTGCAGGAAGGATATGAATTAAAGCTCTTAGAAGAAGATGAGTTTAAACAATGCCGGAAAAACCAGTGGTCTATGGATTTGGTGGCCCAGTTTAAGGATTATCCGACGTATAAAGAGCTGGGGCTGGGTGTAGTTGTATTGAAAGAGGGAGAGCTGGTTGCTGGAGCCTCCTCCTATAGCCGCTACAGAGAAGGAATTGAGATTGAAATCGACACTAAAGAAGGACATCGGAGAAAAGGGCTGGCTTATGCCTGCGGCGCAAAGCTGATTTTGGAATGCCTGGAAAGAAATTTATATCCTTCCTGGGATGCACATAATTTGTGGTCGGTGGGTCTGGCAGAAAAATTGGGGTATCACTATAGCCATACCTATACGGCGTATGAAATACAAAAAAGAGCGGATAGAGACAAGGAAATCCTCTGTCCCTCCAAAACCCCCATGCCTCACAAAGACTTACTCTCCATCCTGTCGGTGGCAGAAAAATTAAAATGCAATAC
>JBNMJJ010000365.1:0-2385 GCA_050873745.1 Lachnospiraceae bacterium
AAGCTGCCCCGTATGGTCTTTGTCAGCGAAATGGATATTGACAACGCCTCTTTCCGTCAGGTTGTGGAGGACATGACCGCAAGCTACGGCAAGAAGATGGCCCCTTTCCATTTGCCTATCCGTGAGAATGAGAAATTCGTGGGCTATATCAACGTCATTACGGAGAACGGCAACCGATGGCAGGGAAAGAAGGTTGTGGAGTGCGAGATTCCTGAATACAGTAAGAGTAATCTGCAGATTTGCAAGGATGCTCTGATGGAAGCGGTAGCGGAAACCAGTGAAGAATTTATGGAAAGATATTTCGGCGGGGAGACCTTTTCCGAGGCGGAGATTCGTGCGGCATTGAGAAATAATGTTATGGACGGCTCCATCGTTCCCATGACCATGGGCTCCAATATTCTGTGCCAGGGCGTATATACGCTGTTAGACGATATTGTGAAATATTTCCCCAGCCCGGAAAGCAGAAGTTTCAAGGGAATCAGCCTGAAAACCAATGAAATCTTTGATGCGGACTATGATTTTGCCAAGGGAAAATCCGCTTATATCTGGAAAACCATCGTGGACCCTTTTATCGGCAAATACTCCCTGATAAAAGTATGCTCCGGCGTATTGAAATTCGACGATGTTATCTTTAACCATGATAAGGATATTGAAGAGAAAATCGGTAAATTATACGTTATGCAGGGCGGAAAGGCTATTGAAGTCAGTGAAATCCATGCAGGAGATATTGGAGCAATAGCAAAACTTACGGGAGCAAGGACAGGGGACACTCTGTCCACCAAAGCAAATCCTATCCAGTATGGCAAAGCGGAGATTTCTACGCCTTATACATACAAGAGATATAAGGCAGTGAACAAGGGAGACATTGATAAGATTTCCCAGTCCCTCCAGAAGATGATGCGGGAAGACCTTACTTTAAAGGTGATTAATGACGGAGCCAACAGGCAGACGCTTCTTTGCGGTATGGGAGACCAGCATCTGGAGGTTGTGGTAAGCCGTCTGCAGAATGAATATAAGGTTCAGATTGAACTGGATAAGCCCAGGGTGGCATATCGTGAAACTATCCGTAAGAAATCCGATGTGGAATACAAATATAAAAAGCAGTCCGGCGGTCACGGACAGTATGGTCATGTTAAGATGACCTTTGAGCCTTCCGGCGATTTGGAAACGCCTTTCGTATTCGAGCAGTCTGTGGTAGGCGGTGCAGTTCCCAAGAATTTCTTCCCGGCAGTGGAAAAGGGATTGCAGGATTCTGTGGTGAAGGGGCCTTTGGCTGCTTACCCTGTAGTGGGGGTAAAGGCGGTGTTATACGATGGCTCTTATCACGCTGTCGATTCCTCTGAGATGGCCTTCAAAATGGCTACTATCCAGGCTTTCAAAAAGGGATTTATGGAAGCTACTCCCGTTTTATTGGAGCCAATCTATTCCCTGAAAGTAACTGCACCGGACACTTATACCGGTGATATTATGGGTGACTTGAATAAGAGAAGGGGCAGGGTGTTGGGTATGACGCCCGTTGCCGGAGGCAAGCAGATTATTGAGGCAGATATTCCCATGTCCAGTCTTGACGGATACTGTACCGATTTGCGTTCTATGACCGGAGGACGGGGAGAGTATTCCTTTACCTTTGCCCGTTATGAGCAGGCTCCCGGCGACGTACAGGAGAAGGAGGTGGCTGCAAGGGCTGCTAAGGTGGCTGAAGGAAGTGACGAATTTTAGCGGCAGCAGCAATATTTGGGTCCTGAGTTAAGCTGGGGCGCTTTGCCCCGATGAAGAAAAAGATGACCTCTCATTTTGCCCGAAGGCTATGGCGGAGTGAGGGGTTTTTCTTGTTGAATTTTATGAATTTGCTGTCCTTTTGATAGAAATTGGGAAGAGGACCGGAGTTTGTGGGCCAGGTTGTGGGGAGCAGAGGACGGAAGCAGAGTATTCGGGCCAGCCCGGGCAGGGTAGAGGCTGGAAACAGAATATTCGGGCCAGCCCGGACAAGTAAACGGGCATATAGAGAAAAAGTGGATGCCCCTGCCCTTCAGAAGCACATTTTGGAGAGAATGTAATGGATATGGAAGAAGTTTGGGCATATATAATTCTTATTACTCCCTATGCCCTGCAAGAAGGGAAAAGCTGGGCATAGAAGAGAAATTTTTTTCTCTATGCCCCCGAGGAGTAAAAGCAAGTTTAAATGGGCATATTTATCAGCTTGAAAGGGCAGTGAGAGTACATTTTTTTGCCTATGTCCAAGGGAGCGGTAAAGGAAGAACCCAAGGGAGGAGCAAAGGAGGAACCCAAGGAAGTGGGGAAGGAAGACCCGAAGAAAGCATAAAGGGAAGGTCTAGGAAGGATGCTAAGAATGCCTGCGGAAGAGCCTCAGGAACTGCCCGGAGA
>JBNMJJ010000366.1:0-2350 GCA_050873745.1 Lachnospiraceae bacterium
GTGACGGCAGGGGCTGCGGGGGCGGCGCCGGTGGTCATCAAGGGAATCATGCTGTCGGCGATGGTCACGGGAGGAGCAGTGGTCATCAGCCTGGGGATAGAGGATGTTTTCAACGGACGAATCAGCCATGCGGAGGAATACTTGAGGGCGGCATTAAAGGGAACCCTAATCGGAGCCACGACCGGGGCCCTGAATGGGATGCTGCCGGGGGGAATGAGTGCAGGGGGACGTATGCTGGCAGACTTTTTCAGTGGAGCGGCAGAGGAAGGGATGTGGCAGATACCGAACCAGGAGGAGCTTGACTACTGGAAAATCTTTGGGAGTGGAATCCTTGAGGGAATGGTGGGAGAGCTTGGCCGGATGGTTGGAGGCAGTGGGATAGATATGGGAAGTAGAACTATTCCTCCAAATACAGAAAGTAGGTTAGATTCCCTGATTGATGATATTAGAGCAGATGTGGGAAAAGACTTTCCAGTTGGAAATGCTGGTGCTGTTGTAACGGATATTGCCGGTGTTACTGATGAGATAAAGGCATACAGTAAATATAATAACTCAATAGCTAATTCAAACCTTAATCATGAGTATTCCTATAATTTGGGAAAAGATAATAGAATATTTGATACAAAGGCTGTTAATAGCGATAACATAGTTGATGGTTCGAATGCATTTAATAGAGCTGTGGATAGTGAATCAAAAATACTTGAAGATATTGCTCATCAATTAGGATATAATAAATTTACCATTGATGAAACAATACAAGGAAATGTGTATTTAATAACAGAAAGGGCCCTTGTCCAAGTTGTACAGGTGTAATAGAACAGTTTGAGAAAATGTTTCCAAACGTAAAGGTGCATGTTAAATATAAATACTAAGGAGAGTTAATAATGGTTCAATTTGAAATGTATTTTACTAATGAATATGTAAAAGAGATATTGACTGATTTGACAAGTGCTATGAAATTGCACTTTCAAGAAGAAGATGTAGAAAAGGCTATGAAAGAGAGAGATAGGCAGAGCAAAAATAATATACTACTTGTAAAAAAAGATGGACGTTTTATATGTATTGATTGCAATGATAAGGATTGGATATTTCCGTTAATTGTAAGGTGTGATGAGAATGAGGCACAAAAAATAAAAGAGATTATGATGAGATGGGATAATTTAATAAGAGAGGAGTATAATCAAGAATCGGTCAGCGATATGATTAATGCCTATGAAAAAGATGACAATTTACTTAAGCGTTTAGAAGGATATTATAATATTACATTATGAATTAATTATCAGCTTGGCTTTGCCCAGCGATGCATTGGATTCAGTTTCTAACGATAAACTTAAAAATTGCATTAATGAAATGTACCGCCCAGGAGCAACAACAGGAGATGGAGGATTAGCGGATGCAATCAGGCATGAATTAACGACAGGAGAACTAGTTGGGGGAAAATCACATATTACGAAAGGTCTTGAAAGAGTTAGAAATTTAGAGAATATAATAGCAAAACAGAATTTGGACAGTGCTGATTTAAAAATAGCAACGGATTTACTAAATGATTTGAAATCAGCATTAGAATTAGGAGGTTATTGATGGATGTAAAACAATTAAATCGATTGCTAATTGATAAATTTCCTGAATTAGAAAAGGAATATCATGAGGAGGTAGATTGGCAAGAAGGGGACGAAACAGGTAGTCATGTTGTATATGGCGATGTTTTTGCTCCGTATATTGAAAAAATTATTATTCAACAAAATAATGTAGAAATACAAAAAGTGTTTACATTTATAGAGGAAATTTTAGCAAGAAATGAAAAATATTCTGATGAAGTTATTATGTTTAGTGTTTTGGAAAGATTGATGTTAGATAAAGAGCAATTTCAAAGTTGTAAGAAATATCTTGGAAAATGTACAGAAAAAACACTCAAAGAGATGCAATAATTTCAAAAAAATTCCTTGACAATCTTAGGCTGGATATAGACCGGGAGCAGCCTGAGGGCGGTAGGAAAGGAATTGAAGCTGCATCCGGGCTGTATGGGCCTGGAGAGCCCCCAGGCAAGAGTGCTGTTGGATGATGGGGAAGGAATCGATATAGGCGGAGCCGGGGTTTTGGTGATGGCAGCCAGGGGGAAGGTGGAAATCGAGGGAAAGGAAATCACTCTGGATTGTGGGAAGGAATCCCTTCAGCTTTGCCGGGGAAGGATGGAGCTGGGCCCAGGGAGGAAGCTGCGGCTGGTCAAAGCCACGGAGTTTCATCTGCTGCGGGGGAGCGATTCCCCGCTTAGCGCGTGTCTGTCCGGGCAAACCTGCTTACAGGGAGATAAGCAGGAGGATTACAGCGGTGGAGAGTTTCGCTTTAAGGA
>JBNMJJ010000367.1:0-2346 GCA_050873745.1 Lachnospiraceae bacterium
CGCGGCCAGCTCCGCATGGATCAGGAGGTCACCGCCTCCCAGACCTCCATGCAGGGCATGGTGGAGGATTTGGAATTTGACGTAGTTGCGGGAGCGGAATCCAGAGGCTTTATTTTCGGAACCCCTATTGCCTATAATCTGGGCAAGCCCTTCGTTTTGATTCGAAAAAAGGGCAAGCTGCCCTGTGAAACCATAGAGAAGGAATATGAGCTGGAGTATGGCAAGGCTACCATCGAGATGCACAGGGATGCCATCCGGCCCGGCCAGAAGGTGCTTTTAGTGGATGACCTGATTGCCACCGGAGGAACCACCAGAGCCATGATTGAGCTGGTGGAAGCCCTGGGAGGCGTTATCGTAGGAGTTCTGGTTTTAATGGAGCTGGCAGGACTTAAGGGCAGACAGAAGATTGACGGCTATCGGTTAGATGCCGCCATTACCTATGAAGGAAAATAAAAATGTAATCCGGCAGGTAAGTGAGTGGTGATGAGCGTGACGAATAATGTGAATAATATAACAGAAAAAAAATCAGTCTTTATTGATGACGGACGAATAGAAACTCTGGGAGAATTTTTAAGCCCCCAGGAGCTTTATCAGGATTTGATTGAACGGGTGAAGCGTTACCATCCTTCGGATGATTTTTCCCTTATTGAGAAGGCATTTCAGGTGGCCCAAAAGGCCCACGAGAACCAGATGCGTAAATCCGGTGAGCCCTATATTATCCATCCTCTGTATGTGGCCATTATACTGGCGGATTTGGAGCTGGATAAGGAAACCATCGTAGCGGGCCTTTTACATGACGTGGTGGAAGACACCATTATGACGGATGCGGAAATCAAAGAAGAGTTCGGTGATGATGTGGCTCTTTTAGTGGACGGCGTAACCAAGCTGCAGAGCCTTCAGATGAACGATACCGGGGACAAATCCCAGGATAAGCTGGAAATGCAGGCGGAGAATCTGCGGAAAATGTTTCTGGCTATGGCAAAGGACATCCGGGTTATTCTGATTAAACTGGCGGACAGGCTCCATAATATGCGTACCCTGAAGCATATGCCGCCCCAGAAGCAACAGAGAATCGCCAGGGAAACGCTGGATATTTATTGTCCCATTGCCCAGAGGCTGGGAATTTCCAAAATCAAGGTGGAGCTGGACGATTTATCTCTGAAATATCTGGAACCGGAAGTGTATTACGATTTGGTGGATAAGATTGCCGTCCGCAGAGACGTCCGGGAGGCTTACATTCAGAGCATCGTGGATGAAGTCGGCGAGCATATTAAAAACGCTGGAATAAAGGCCCAGATTGACGGACGGATTAAGCATTTTTTCAGTATTTATAAAAAAATGAAGAATCAGGACAAGACCATCGACCAGATTTACGACCTCTTTGCGGTGCGTATTATCGTGGAGAATATCCGGGACTGCTATGCCTGCCTGGGGGTGATTCATGAGATGTATAAGCCTATTCCGGGTCGGTTTAAAGATTACATTGCCATGCCCAAGGAAAATATGTACCAGTCCCTTCACACCACCCTTATCGGAACCAGCGGACAGCCCTTTGAAATCCAGATTCGCACGGTGGAGATGCACAAGGCGGCGGAATACGGTATTGCCGCTCACTGGAAATACAAGGAAGCCTCCGACGGTAAGAAGGTGGAGCTGCAGGAAGAGGAAAAGCTGGTCTGGCTGAGACAGATTCTGGAATGGCAGCGGGATATGTCGGACAATAAGGAATTCATGAAGCTGTTAAAAAGCGACTTGGACCTTTTTTCCGACAGCGTGTACTGCTTTACCCCTACGGGAGACGTGAAGAATCTGCCTGCGGGAAGCACCCCGGTGGACTTTGCCTACTCCATCCACTCAGCGGTGGGAAATAAGATGATTGGTGCAAGAGTGAACGGCAGACTGGTTACGATTGATTACCAAATCAATAACGGCGACCGGATTGAAATCATCACCTCCCAGAATTCCAAGGGACCCAGCAGGGATTGGCTGAATATCGTAAAAAGCACCCAGGCCAAGAATAAAATCAATCAGTGGTTTAAGGCAGAGTTTAAGGAAGAGAATATCATAAAGGGTAAGGAGCTTCTGGCGGCTTACTGCAAGGCAAAGAGTATAGTTTCCTCCAATATCATGAAGCCTGAGTACATGGAAGGTATCATGAAAAAATACGGTTTTCGGGATTGGGATGCGGTGCTGGCAGCCATTGGTCATGGCGGACTTAAGGAAGGCCAGATTATTAACAAGATGGTGGAGCTGTATGAGCGGGACCACAAACGTATCCTGTCCGATTCCGAGGTGCTGGCAGCCATTGCGGAAAACAACCACAATCGGACGAACCCATCCAAGTCC
>JBNMJJ010000368.1:0-2343 GCA_050873745.1 Lachnospiraceae bacterium
CCTGATTCCGGGCATAGTCGAAAAAATTCACTTTCTATGCCCCAATATCAGCTCTCTTAAGGGTAGTGAAACACAAAAATTCCAGCTATGCCCATTAAAGCACTTCTCCCTTACTATTTTCACCTGAAATATTTACTGACAGGGCAGCAAAATTTACAAAAATCCTATATGCCCAAAAACCGCTTAATCTCCTGCACCATCTCTTCTTTGTCGCATATATGATTATGTACCACGGGGGCAGTTCGAATCTCTTCAATGGCCTTCGGTATTTTCACATTAGCCACCCTGGACAATTCATCAATCTGCTCATAGTCGGACAGCTTGTCGTAGGCAGGGTCAATGGCATTTAAAACGCTTCTGCCGAATTTAAAGGGACTTGCAGTGGAGGCAATAACGGTTACTCTTCTGTCGCCGCTCTCCTTTTTATACTTGTCATATACTGTGGCAGCCACAGCCGTATGGGTATCCAGAACATATCCCGTTTTTTGGTATAAATCCTTGATTTTGGCGGCTGTTTCTTCCTCAGAAGCATAGCCCCCTGCAAAATCCTCCAGCGCCTTTCTCATCTCATCCGTAATGGAATATTTTCCCTTCCTCTGCAGCTCCTCCATCAGCTCTGTGTTCAACTTTGCATCCTCGCCGCAAATCCGGTAGATAAGGCGTTCCAGATTGCTGGAAATCAAAATGTCCATAGAGGGAGATGAGGTAAGCACAAACTCCCTGTTCTTATCGTAGCATCCGGTTTCAAAGAAATCATACAGCACCTTGTTGTCATTGGATGCACAGATTAATTTTCCAATGGGAACGCCCATGTTTTTTGCATAAAAAGCAGCCAGAATATTACCGAAATTACCGGTGGGAACCACCACGTTCATGGCCTCTTTCTCTCCAATACGCTCCTCTTTTCTCAGGGTCAGCCAGGCATACACATAATAGACAATCTGCGGCACCAGCCGTCCAATATTAATGGAATTTGCGGAAGAAAACTGATACCCCTTTTCCTCCAGATAAGCTGCCAGCTCCTTGTCCCCAAAAATCTTCTTAACGCCGGACTGTGCATCATCAAAATTACCCTTAATTCCTACCACATATGTATTGTCACCCCTTTGGGTAACCATCTGCCTTTCCTGAATGGGGCTTACGCCGTTTTTCGGATAAAATACGATGATTTTCGTTCCTTCTACATCCGCAAAACCAGCTAAAGCAGCCTTTCCCGTATCCCCGGAGGTAGCCGTCAGAATAACAATATCATTCTGAATATTATTTTTCCTTGCGCTGGTAGTCATCAAATGGGGCAGAATAGACAAAGCCATATCCTTAAATGCAATGGTAGAACCGTGGAACAATTCCAGATAAAAGGCTCCGTCAGCCTCCACCATAGGCGCAATCCCCGGGGTATCGAACTTCTCATCATAAGCCCTGTCAATGCAGCTCATCAATTCTTCTCTGGTAAAATCCGCCAGATAAAGTTTCATTACCTCATAGGCTACCTGCTTATAATCCAGTTCCTTCCATTCCTCCAGATTGACCGTAAGGGTGGGAATCTTCTCCGGGACAAAAAGACCGCCATCCCGGGCAAGTCCCTTTAAAATCGCCTGGGACGCCGTTACCTTCTCTTCTCCGCCTCTGGTACTTTTGTATAATAATTCCATTTTTTCCTCACATTCTGCTGCTTAAGCAGCCCACTGTCTTACCTGCGTTTCTCTTGCTTAAGTTTTCAAGGCCCATTTTATCATAACTTGATTTTAACTTCAATATCAGGAGAAAAACTCATGTCCGCCATAGGCAAAAAGCCGGTTAAGGTTTTGGTCGAACCATCGCATCTTATCCTTGTCCGCCGCCTTCCTTGCAGCAAAATACAAAGCTCCCTGAGAGTTATCCTCTCCCTTCAGGGCAGCGTCCACCGCCTCTCTCGTTTCCTCACTTACTTTTACCCGGTAAAACCGTCCGTCACTAATGGGAGAAAACTGTGTTGTCCCATTTTCAGACTGAAAAATCACCTCTGATACCGTATTCGGAAAGCTTTTATGTTCCACCCGGTTCAAAATCACATTGGCTACCAGCATCTTTCCCATTTTATCTTCGCCCCCGGCTTCTGCCTCAACAATTCTGAGTAAATCTTCATACTCAGAATCACTGATTTTGACCCTGTTTTTCCGAATCAGGACGTTCATATCCAGAACCCTCTGGGTGGACACCTTTTCTCCGGTTACCCCCAGATAGCTGGTGGCCTGCAAAACCTCCTCGCTCTCCCGCACAAGGCTGAACGCCTCGCTTACTGCCATTTTATCTACAAAAATCCCCTGTACGCATAACCAGCCTGCTCCGATTACCATATAAAAC
>JBNMJJ010000369.1:0-2342 GCA_050873745.1 Lachnospiraceae bacterium
ATCCGTCGGTGTAGGCGAAACCGGCATTGAAGGAGAGTGGAGAAGTGTGGAAGGAAGCCGCTTCTACCAATCCCCGCTGCTTTATAAGGAAAATGGTTTTTTGAAGGAAGAGACGGCTCTGGAGCTGAAAAACCGGCTTATTGGAGAGGAGGATTTTCCCCTGACAGGAAGCATTGCTTCTCTGGAAAAGAAAAAGGAAACCAAAAACCCGCCTCTTTTATACAATCTGGCGGAATTACAGAATGACTGTTCCCGCTTTTTTAAACTAAGTCCCGATGAGACTTTGCGTATTGCCCAGGAGCTTTACGAAAAGAAGATGACTACCTATCCCAGAACGGACGCCCGTGTGCTGTCCTCGGCGGTGGCTAAAGAAATCAGAAAAAATCTTTCCGGCTTAAAGCAGATTCCTCAGATTTCTGCTGCGGTAGAGGAGATTCTTACAGAGGGGAAAGAAAAAGCGCTGACCCGCAGCCGCTACGTCAACGATAAACAGATTACGGACCACTATGCCATTATTCCTACGGGACAGGGGTTTGGCAGTATGGGGAGCCTTTCTCCCCAGGCGGTAAAGGTCTATGAGCTGATTGTAAGACGGTTTTTAAGTATTTTTTATCCTCCGGCGGTTTATCAGAAGGTTACCCTGGTGACCCAGCTTAAGGAAGAGAAGTTTTTTTCCACTATGAAGGTGTTGGTGGAGGAGGGCTATCTGGCCATATCCAGGCCTCCCGCAGAGAAGAAGGAGGGAGAGGAGTCAGGGTCTGACGCTTCTTTTCTGGAAACCATAAAGGGGCTGAAAAAGGGCCAGCAGGTAAGGATAGATTCTCTGGAAATCAAAACGGGGGAAACCACGCCCCCCAAGCGGTACAATTCCGGCAGCATCATTCTGGCTATGGAGAATGCAGGGCAGCTAATCGAGGATGAGGAGCTGCGCTCCCAAATCAAGGGCAGCGGCATCGGCACCTCCGCTACCAGAGCGGAAATTCTGAAAAAACTGGTGGCAAACCAATACCTTTCCTTAAATAAGAAAACCCAGATTCTTACCCCTACCCAGGTGGGGGAGATGATTTATGAAGCGGTGGGCCATTCCATACGGCCTCTCCTCAATCCGGAGCTTACGGCAAGCTGGGAAAAGGGGCTTACCCTGGTGTCCAACGGGGAGATTACCCCTGAGGAATACATGAAGAAACTGAACGATTTCGTGGGAAGAAGAACCCTTGGGGTAAAACAGCTTCGCCAGAACGATTTGCTTGGCCGGTATGCTTATGTGGCCCAGTTTTATTCCCAGAAAGAAACCACAGGAGGTAAAGGCAAAGCCGGAGCCAAAACCGCAGGAAGCGGGGGTAGGAAAAAGAGTGAGACGGCTGAAAGCGGACAGCCTTCTTAAACCTACAGGAAATGGAGGAAAATAATGGATAAAATTACCATACAGGATTTATATACGTTAGAGGAGACGCTGGCGGCTTCTGTTTTTCAGGGGGCCATCTATCCCTGGGAGGTTCTGCCCAAAATTAAAGATTATATTCTGCAGCTTGGGCCTTCCCTGCCCGGGGATAAATTTGAAAAGAAGGGCGAAAACGTCTGGATTGCCAAATCCGCGGTGGTTGCGCCCACGGCATACATTAACGGCCCCTGCATTATCGATGAAAAGGCGGAGATTCGCCACTGTGCCTTTATCCGGGGAAACGCCATCGTAGGCAAAGGGGCGGTGGTGGGCAATTCCACCGAGCTGAAAAACGTTATTCTGTTTAATAAGGTTCAGGTTCCCCACTACAATTATGTGGGCGACAGCATCCTGGGCTTTAAGGCCCATATGGGAGCAGGCAGCATTACCTCCAATGTAAAAAGCGATAAAACCCTGGTAAAAGTACATAGCAATCCCGAAATCGAAACAGGGCTGAAAAAGTTTGGCGCCATGCTGGGGGATGAAGTGGAAGTAGGCTGCAACAGCGTCCTGAATCCGGGAACCGTAGTAGGCCCAAATGCCAATATTTACCCCCTGTCCAGTGTCCGGGGAGTAGTGCCTTCCGGCTCAATCTACAAAAGCAGCACAGAAATTACAAAAAAACACTAGCTTTTTTTGTGCCTTTATGAGAAAATATTAACAATATGTGACTATTCAGAGTAGAGCACTTCGATACTGAATGCGGCCTGTCCGTCATTATCCGGTATTTTCATATGCCGCCCTCTGAACCGTCCAGTATATTAGTTCAAATCTGAAAGGAGAATTTCACATGATTTATTCAAGAGAAGTGGAAGAAATGTGTCCAGTAGCACAGGGTGTCAGCCATGGTTGTGCTCCTATCCCAGAAGAAGCAAAATGGGTAAAAGCAAAAAATGTACAG
>JBNMJJ010000370.1:0-2324 GCA_050873745.1 Lachnospiraceae bacterium
GGACAAATACAAAGAATACTACAGAGAATACACAAGAGAATATATCATCTTCTTCTGGCCGGACAATGGCAGTATTACCCCAGGAAGATGAAGACAGAAAATTAAAAGAAACTTTGGAGTATGAAAGGGTATTGAAAAAGCATCCCCCGGAGCTTGCTGAAGCTGTTCTTTTGGAAATTAAAAAGGAGCCTCAGCTTCGTGCTGCGGTGACGGCCGAGGTTTTTAAGCAGATATGTGAAAATATTGAGCTTTATGCTTCGGACATTTTAAATACGTCTGCGTACATAAACAAATGCTTAAAAAATTTACTTGCAGGAAAAGAAATGTCCGATGCCTTAAAGAAGGACAGGAACAGGGGCAGACCGGCAGGAAAAGAGAAAAAGAATAGTTTTCATCAATTCCAGCAGAATGAATATGATTTTGAAGCCCTGGAAGAGGAATTGTTAGCGAATGGTAAATCAAGTTATGCGACGTCGCATAAGGAAGGAGGTTTAAATGGCCGGCACATTTGAGGATATAGGAAAAGAAATGTTTGACCAGTTACCCACAGCGGCCATGAAGGGTGCAAAAATAACCAAGGATGCAGTAAAAGGAACGCTGCGTATTGGAGCCAAGGTAGGAGGTAAAACCATCAAAGGAATCTGCCTTATTCTGGATAAGGGGACTGAGTTTACGACCCAGAATGTGATGAGGGCGGTGAGGAATCTGGCCTATAACAAAACCGGGAATATCGAATTTTCAAACCAGAACATTGATATGCAAAAGCTTCAGGAATCCGGCAAGGTGTCCAGAATTGA
Source organism: Lachnospiraceae bacterium (assembly GCA_050873745.1). Lineage (GTDB taxonomy): Bacteria > Bacillota > Clostridia > Lachnospirales > Lachnospiraceae > SFDP01. The sequence continues at coordinate 798 of JBNMJJ010000370.1, forward strand.
GGATAATATAACGGCAGACGTGATGAAGCACTTTGATAAGCAGTGCAAACGGTTTGGTGTGAAGTATTCTGCCATGAAGGATGAAAGAGATACGGCTAATCCCAGCTACATGATTTTTTATAACGGAAAATCCGCTGAAATTATCCTTCAGGTAATGAAGGAAGCCTATAAGGACTATGTAGAAGCCCAGAAGCAGGCTGATAAGCCAGGCAGGGAGCAGGAGAAAGAGAAGGAAGGAGAGAAAGGAAAGAACAGAGGCTTTGGCCACAGACAGCAAAGGGAAGAGACGCAAAAGAAGGAGAGTGTGAGGGCAAAACTTGCCTTTTTTCGAGATAGGGTTGCAAATCGGGAGAAAGACAGAGACGTTTTAGAGAAAAATGTCCGTCATGCTGACCGCCAGAGATAAGCGGCCCGGAAAGATAGGTTGCCAGTAAGACGGCAAACCGGAAAGGAAAGATAAATGTTTAATGAACTAAAGAAACAGTTTGAAGAGTTTAAGAATAAATCACCCACCCAGCAGCTTGTTTTCCTTCTCCCGTATGTTCTGGTGATTGTGCCGCTGGTAAGAATAGTTGAATTATATCGGCTATGCAGCGGTGATTTGATGATGCTCATGAACAGCATAGACTACTTGTATAAAGGGAGTCTGCATCTTGCGATAACCGACCTGTTGATTGGCATACCGACAGGTTTTTTTCTTGTTCAGTATTGGAAGATAAACCAGGAATTTAATCGCAAAAAAACCAGGAAGGGAGAAGAGTATGGGTCAGCACGCTGGGGAACCGCAGAGGACATAAAGCCATTTATTGATTCGGATCCGTTTTATAACATCATCCTGTCTAAGACAGAACGGCTGACCATGAATCCGAAAATGAAGATATTTAAACACAACCGTAATAAGCACGTTTTGGTCTATGGCGGCTCTGGTTCCGGTAAGACCTTTGGCTTTGTGAAGCCTAATTTATATCAGATGCACTCCAGCTATGTACTGACAGACCCGAAAGGGTCACTATAATAAGGATAGAGAGGAAGTGAACATTCAAAAAAGGAGGTTACACAACATGAAAAGGCAGTCAGAAAAAGGCAAAATCACCGCATTGTACGAGAGGTTATCCCACGACGATGGGCGGTCTGACGAGAGCGTTTCCGTCGAAAATCAGAAGCGTATCTTGGAGGACTACGCCCGAAAAAATGGCTTCACCAACATCCGTCACTTCACCGATGATGGAGTGCGCGGCACGACCTTCAAGCGCCCCGGCCTGGACGCCATGCTGGACGAGATACGGGCCGGAAACGTGTCCACCGTCATTGTCAAAGACCAGAGCAGGATAGGCCGTGACGTGGTGGAGGTTGGCTTGCTGAAACGCACCTTTGACGAGTTCAGCGTCCGCTTCATCGCTGCCAACGACAACCTGGACACCGCCAACGGATTTGATATTATGTCCATCTTCCGCGACGTGATAAATGAGTGGTACGTTGCCGACACAAGCCGTAAAATCAAAAGCGTTTTCAAGTCGAGAATGGAGA
>JBNMJJ010000371.1:0-2306 GCA_050873745.1 Lachnospiraceae bacterium
AAGCAGCTTGTCCTCAAAATGAATCTGCCAGTAGGTATCGAAAACCTGGCCCAAAATCCGAAAATGGTGTTTATTTTCTTCTTTCAGAATCTTCTCTTCAAAAAGCGTAAGCTGCTCCGGTTTGGAAGCAGAAACCGGTTCCCCTTCTTCCCTTTTGTTCTGTTCAGTCCGGCTCTCCTTTTCTTCCTTTTCAGTCCGTCCCTCATTTTCCGTCGGCGCTTTTTCCGAAATGGCTGCATTGTCCGTAAAAAAAGCATCCGAATCCGTTAATAGCTTTGCTTTTTGAAGGGCTACCTCCTTTTCATCATATGCTTTTTGGGGGAGGATTCCCTTTTCGTCGGGCTCTTTACTGCCATAGGAAAACTCTTCCCTTACCAGATATGGCTCCAGCCGCTTTTTTTCAAAGGGCTCCGGCACCTGGCTTCGCTCCACCGGCTGGGGCGCAGGGCGGCTTGCGGACATTTCCAGCCTTTCCATATCCGGCATCAGCTCTCTTTGCTGCAAAGCCTCTCCTATGGTTCTGGAAAGAAAATCCATATAGGCCATGCTGTCGGTAATCCGAATATCCATTTTCGTGGGATGGACGTTTACATCAATCTGCTCAGGGTCCATTTCGATATACAGCACCACAAAAGGAAATTTATGCTGCATCAGATAGGGACGGTAGCCCTCTTCGATGGCCTTAAAGAGCAGACTGCTTTTAATGTATCTTCCGTTGACGAAGCAATTTTCAAAATTTCGGTTGGAACGGTTCAAAACAGGCTTTCCCAAAAATCCGCTTAAGCGCATCCCTTTTTCTTCGGCTTCTACCGGAACCAGTTCCCGGATAAACTCCCGGCCAAAGATGCGGTAGATGACTTCTTTCCTGTCGCCGTTTCCGGAGGTATGGAACTTCACCTGTCCATTGACAATAAATCGAAAAGAAATTTCCGGCTTGCTGAGAGCAAGCCGCTCGCATAAATCAGCGATATACCCGCCTTCCGTAGCCGGGGTTTTCAAAAATTTTCTGCGGGCAGGGGTATGGAAAAACAGATTTTTCACCAGAATAGTCGTTCCCTCCGGTACACCCACCTGAGAAAAGCTGACCTCTTTTCCGTCCTCGATACAATAGTGTACCCCCAGCAGGGCGTCTCTGCGCTTGGTCATCATTTCCACCTGTGCCACAGCCGCCACACTGGAGAGAGCTTCTCCCCTGAACCCAAGGCTGTGAATATGGTGTAAATCCCCCGCATCCCGGATTTTGCTGGTGGCGTGTCTTAAAAAAGCTTCCCTTACCTGGTCCTCAGGGATTCCTTCCCCGTTGTCCGTTACCCGGATAAAGGAAATTCCGCCTTCCTTAATTTCTATGGTTACAGCACTGGCTCCGGCGTCAATGGCATTTTCCGCCAGCTCCTTTACCACACTGGCAGGCCGCTCCACCACCTCTCCCGCTGCAATTTTATCAATAGTCGCATTGTCCAACAGTTGAATTTTTGTCATTCTTTCCCCATTCTATAATAGCCCAACCAATCCTCAGAAGAACGCCGCTTTTGCGTTCTTCCCGTGCAAGATTAGAACTTCCAGGCGAAATGCCCGCTGGCATGAGTCGTTAGAAGTTCTTCTCGTGCAAGATTAGAACTTCTCAGCGAAATGCCCACTGGCATGAGCTGTTAGAAGTTCTTCTTGCATGTTTACCAGCGGTTTTTCAGCTTGTTCTGTAATTGATAAAGAGTATTCAGCGCATCCAGCGGCGTAAGATTGGTAATTTCCAGCTCCATCAGCTCTTTGATGACGTCCTCATCCTTTACGGTGTCAAAAAGGGACATCTGGCTTAAATCCACCTCATCCAATGCCCTGTTTTTTGCCTTTCCTGCGCCCGATGCTCCCGGCGTTGCCACCGCAATGCCCTGAACCTTCTCAATAATATCCTGGTCCACCAGTTGTTCCACGATTTCCTTAGCCCGGTTAATCACCAGCTCCGGCACCCCTGCCAGCCTTGCCACCTGAATACCGTAGCTTTTATCTGCTCCGCCCTGAATGATTTTTCGCAGAAACACAATATCGTCTCCCTGCTCTTTTACGGCTATGCAGTAGTTGTTGACATTGTCGATTTTGCCCTCCAGCTCCGTCAATTCATGATAATGAGTGGCAAACAAGGTTTTCGCCCCCAGTAGTTTGGGATTGCTGATATGTTCAATCACCGCCCAGGCAATGCTCAGTCCGTCGAAGGTGGAGGTTCCTCTTCCGATTTCATCTAAAATCAGCAGGCTGTCGGCAGTGGCATTTCTCAGAATATTAGCCACCTCGTTCATTTCCACCATAAAGGT
>JBNMJJ010000372.1:0-2305 GCA_050873745.1 Lachnospiraceae bacterium
CCATGCCCCAGTCAGGGGAAAAGGTTCAGGAAAACCGTCCCTATCACTTACCGCCCCTGTCCTGTCTTGCCAGGATGAAACCCAATCCCAATCAGGACAGCAGCCAGCAGCTTAAGGAAACGGCTATGCGGCTGCAGCAGACCCTGGCTACCTTCGGGGTAAGGGTAACCATAACCGATATTAGTCAGGGCCCTTCCGTGACCCGGTACGAATTGCAGCCGGAGCAGGGAGTAAAGGTGAGTAAAATCGTTGGCCTGGCGGATGATATTAAACTAAATCTGGCCGCTACGGATATTCGAATTGAAGCCCCCATTCCGGGAAAAGCGGCGGTAGGAATCGAGGTGCCCAATAAGGAAAATGCGGCAGTAGGCTTAAGGGAGCTTTTAGAAAGCAAGGAGTACAAAGAGTTCCCCTCCAGTCTGGCCTTTGCAGTGGGTAAGGATATTGCCGGCAAGGTGGTGGTAGCGGATATTGCCAAGATGCCCCATATGCTCATTGCGGGAGCCACCGGAAGCGGTAAATCAGTATGTATCAATACCCTGATTATGAGTATCTTATATAAAGCCAGACCGGATGAAGTGAAACTGATTATGATTGACCCCAAGGTGGTGGAGTTAAGTGTGTATAATGGCATTCCCCATCTTTTGATTCCGGTGGTGACGGACCCGAAAAAGGCTGCCGGGGCTCTTCACTGGGGAGTGGCGGAAATGACCGACCGCTACCAGAGATTTGCTGACTTTAACGTCCGTGATTTGAAGGGCTATAATGCAGAGATTGATAAGCGGCTGGAGAGAGGGGAACAGGAGGTTCCTGCCAAGATGCCACAGATTGTCATAATCGTAGACGAGCTGGCGGATTTGATGATGGTGGCTCCGGGAGAAGTGGAAGAATCCATCTGCCGTCTGGCCCAGTTGGCAAGGGCTGCCGGAATCCATTTGATTATCGCCACCCAAAGGCCCAGTGTAGACGTTATCACCGGGTTAATTAAAGCCAATATGCCTAGCCGTGTGGCCTTTGCCGTGTCCAGCGGCGTGGACTCCAGAACCATTCTGGATATGAACGGGGCGGAGAAGCTTTTGGGAAAGGGAGATATGCTGTTCTATCCTCAGGGCTATCCCAAGCCTGCCCGTATGCAGGGAGCCTTCGTTTCAGACCGGGAGGTAGGGGACGTGGTGGACTTTTTGAAAAACCAGACCCTGGGGAATGTTTATCAGGAAGATATTGAGGAAAAGATTAAGAGTATTGGCAGTCAGGGCGCTTCCGGCGGAGGCGGCAGTTCAGACAGCCAGAGAGACGCTTACTTTGAAGAAGCAGGAAGATTTATTATTGAAAAAGACAAGGCATCTATCGGAATGCTGCAAAGAGTATTCAAAATCGGTTTTAACCGGGCTGCCCGTATTATGGACCAGCTTGCTGATGCAGGGGTGGTAGGAGAAGAGGAAGGAACCAAGCCCAGGAAGGTATTAATGTCCCAGGAACAGTTTGAGAGCTATATTGAAGAGGTACTGTAAAGAGAAAGAAGGCTGCGGCAGAAAGCAGCGGAAATGGAGGAGAAAATGAAAACAGATATTCAGATTGCCCAGGAGGCAGTGATGGAGCCTATTACTGAAGTGGCGAAGGCCCTTGATATGAGCGGGGATGAGCTGGAGCTTTATGGCAAATATAAAGCGAAGATTTCCGATACATACATCAACAAGGTAAAGAACAATCCCGATGGAAAGCTGGTTCTGGTTACGGCAATCAATCCCACTCCTGCAGGGGAGGGAAAGACCACCACTACAGTGGGTCTGGGCCAGGCATTTGGCAAGTTGAACAAAAAGGCGATTATTGCCTTAAGAGAGCCTTCGCTTGGCCCCTGCTTCGGCGTAAAGGGAGGAGCAGCGGGGGGCGGATACGCCCAGGTGGTTCCCATGGAGGATTTGAATCTGCATTTTACCGGAGATTTCCATGCCATTACCTCTGCCGATAACCTTCTGGCTGCCCTTTTGGATAATCATATTCAGCAGGGAAATGAGCTGGGAATCGATACCAGAAGCGTTGTCTGGAAACGTTGTCTGGACATGAACGACCGTGTACTGCGTAACGTGGTAGTGGGACTGGGAAACAAAATGGACGGAACCGTAAGAGAGGACCATTTCGTGATTACGGTTGCTTCTGAAATTATGGCTGTATTATGCCTGGCTGACGATATGGAGGACTTAAAGGCCCGTCTGTCCCGTATGGTGGTGGCTTATAATTTTGCAGGAGAGCCGGTGACGGCAGGAGAACTGGGAGCCGTTGGCTCTATGGCCGCTCTGTTAAAGGA
>JBNMJJ010000373.1:0-2295 GCA_050873745.1 Lachnospiraceae bacterium
GGCAGAGGACGGTATCATGATTGTGGTACTGGGGCTGAACAAAGACAGCGGCTATCTGGCTTCCGGGCCGGACATCGTATCCAGGGGCTTCGTTTATGTCAGGGAATCTGACGAACTGATGGAGCAGGCCAGAAGCCTGATGTATGATACGGTAGAAGGCTATCTGGACAGAAACATTACCGACTGGGGCAAAATTAAATCAGGAATTAAAGATGTTCTGGGAGATTATGTATGGAAAAAAACCAAGAGACGCCCTATGATTCTGCCTATTATTTTAGAGGTGTAAAGGAGTTTTTATGGAAATCCAGCAGGCTTTGGAACAGTTTCTGGAGGCGTTCAAGTCCAGTGACGCATTCAAGGAGTATCAGCTCCAGAGGGACAGGGTAAAAAGATACCCCGGTCTGGCAGAACGAATTAATGAATTTCGGAAGAAAAGATTTGAATTCCAGAACTATGATGGAGATGACTTGTTTGAAAAAATAGATGAATTTGAGAAAGAATTTAAGGATTTTGAAGAAGAACCGGTGGTGAGGGAGTATCTGGCAGCAGAGCTGGAAATCTGCCGAAAAATTCAGGAAATCAATGTAGCGATTACGGATGTGGTTGATATTGATATGGACTTGGTGTGAAGAGGACTTCTAAGGCTCACAGTAAGGGCTAAATCATGCCCAAGGGGCATGCGCAAGAAGTTCAGAGGCTTATGCGAAGCATATGCCGGGCTCACGCCCGAAGAATGCCTGAAAAACGGCATTCTTCATCGGGATTTGAGATGCCGCTAAAGCGGCATCATTGAGGATAGTGTGCCTTAAGAGGCGGAATGAGAGGAAACATGAACTCAAAGGAAATGGTAACATCTATATTTGCCACAGTATTTAAAGTGGTACTGGCAATTATTATTATCATGGTGGTATACAAAGGCTCTGTAACTGCCTATGAATACGGGCAGAGAGTTTTTAACGAGCCGGCGATTACCACAGGCAGCGGACGAGTTATACAGGTGACGATTCCCGAAGGAAGCAGCGCCAAAGAAATTGGCGAGCTGTTGGAGAAAAAAGGCCTGATTCGGGAAGGACGCCTTTTTCTGGTGCAGGAAATGCTTTCCGAATATAAGGACAAGCTGCAGCCGGGAACCTATGAGCTGAATACCTCCATGACAACCGAGGAAATGATGAAGATAATGTCGGAAGGAAAGACGGTAAGCAAGACTTCGGGGAATTTGCCGTCTACGGAGGAAAGCTCGGAAGAGAGTACGGAGGGTGAGGAAGATTCATGATAATCGATGAGAGAATGGCTGCCTTCATCGACTCTCTGGACTGCGGCAACAATGCCTTTTTAACTGCCCTGGAAAAAGAAGCCAGGGAGACGGAGGTTCCCATCATCCGTCCGTCCATGCAAAGCCTCTTAAGGCTGCTGCTTGCCATGAAGCAGCCCCGCAGTATTTTGGAAGTGGGAACGGCCATCGGCTTTTCTGCCCTTTTGATGAGTGAGTATGTGACTTCCGACTGCCGGATCACTACCATTGAAAAGTATGAAAAGAGAATACCTCTGGCAGAGGAAAATTTCAGAAAAGCCGGAAAGGAAAAACAGATTACCCTGCTTAAGGGAGATGCGGCGGAAATTCTGAAAACGCTGGAGGAGCCCTACGATTTTATCTTTATGGATGGGGCAAAGGGACAGTATATCCATTTTTTACCGGAAATTCTGCGGCTGCTGGCCTCAGGAGGGGTTCTGGTATCCGATAATGTGCTGCAGGACGGGGAAATCATCGAGTCCCGTTTTGCCATAACCCGGCGCAACAGGACGATTCATGCCAGAATGCGGGAGTACTTATATGAGTTGAAGCATCATCCCGGGCTGGTTACGGATATTCTGCCGGTAGGAGACGGAGTTACCGTCAGTGTAAAGAAATAGGAAAGAAACAATAATAGAGGAGAATATGAGAAAAACTGAACTTTTGATTCCGGCAAGCAGCCTTGAAGTGCTGAAGACTGCCGTGATTTTTGGAGCGGATGCGGTATACATAGGAGGAGAAGCCTTCGGCCTGAGAGCCAAGGCAAAGAATTTCTCTTCTGAGGAGATGAAGGAGGGCATTGCCTTTGCTCATGAACACGGAGTAAAGGTCTACGTTACTGCCAACATTCTGGCCCATAATTATGATTTGGACAAAGCAGCCGGATATTTTAAAGAGCTTGGGGAAATAGGACCGGATGCCCTGATTATCGCCGACCCGGGAATGTTTATGCTGGCCCGGGAAACCTGCCCGGACATGGAGCTGCACATTTCCACTCAGGCCAA
>JBNMJJ010000374.1:0-2287 GCA_050873745.1 Lachnospiraceae bacterium
CACTATGAGAGCAGACCTTGAAGAAAATGGATACAATACCCTGAATGGAAGGAGTAAACCCTAACATGGATGAAAACACAAAGGCAAAATTAGAAGAGAGTGTAAAAGACCTGCTGTCTCTGGCCAAAAGTAAGAAAAACGTGCTGGAATACCAGGAGGTTGTGGAATTTTTTGCCAATTTTCCAATGGAAGAAGAGCAGTTGGAAAAGATAGTTGAGGCTCTGGAAAGAAGTGGTGTGGATGTACTTCGCATTACGGAGGAAGAGGTTGTCGTAGAGGATGATGAGATTGTTCTTTCCGAGGAAGACGAGGTGGATGTGGAAAATATCGACCTCAGCGTTCCCGACGGCGTCAGCATTGAAGACCCGGTAAGAATGTATCTGAAGGAAATCGGAAAGGTGCCCCTGCTCAGTGCGGAGGAGGAAATCGAGCTGGCCCAGAGAATGGAGGAGGGAGATGAGGATGCCAAGAAGCGTCTGGCAGAAGCAAACCTTCGTCTGGTGGTCAGCATTGCCAAAAGATATGTGGGCCGTGGAATGCTCTTTTTAGATTTGATTCAGGAAGGCAATTTGGGGTTAATCAAGGCTGTGGAAAAATTCGACTATCGTAAAGGCTACAAGTTTTCCACCTATGCAACCTGGTGGATAAGGCAGGCCATTACCAGAGCCATTGCGGACCAGGCAAGAACCATCCGTATTCCTGTGCATATGGTAGAGACCATTAATAAGCTGATTAGGGTAAGCAGGCAGCTTTTACAGGAGTTGGGAAGGGAGCCCAGCCCGGAGGAAATTGCTGATGCTATGAATATGCCCGTTGAACGGGTGAGAGAAATCCTGAAGATTTCCCAGGAGCCGGTTTCTCTGGAAACGCCTATCGGTGAAGAAGAGGACAGCCATTTAGGGGATTTCATCCAAGATGATAATGTACCCGTACCTGCGGATGCAGCCGCCTTCACTCTGTTAAAGGAGCAGTTGGTGGAGGTGCTGGGTACTCTGACGGAAAGAGAACAGATGGTGCTGCGTTTAAGATTCGGTCTGGATGACGGCCGGGCCAGAACCCTGGAAGAAGTAGGAAAAGAGTTTAAGGTAACCAGAGAGCGCATCCGTCAGATTGAAGCCAAAGCTTTCCGAAAGTTGCGCCATCCGAGCAGAAGCCGCAAATTAAAGGATTATCTGGATTAATATGGAATTGTCAAAACGTTTACAGGCAGTGGCAGACCTTTTGTCAGAGGGGCTTAGAATAGCGGATATTGGCTGTGACCATGGTTTTTTGTCCATCTATCTGATAGAAAAGGGAAAATCCCCGTTCTGTGTTGCCATGGATGTGAATCGGGGGCCTCTGGAAAGGGCCAGAGAGCATATTAACCAGAAGCGGCTTTCTACATATATTGAGACCCGGCTTTCCAACGGAGCCTGCAGCTTACGGTTCGTGGAGACAGAGGAAGAAAAAAGGCGGCTTGAGGTGGATGGGGCCGTTCTGGCGGGCATGGGCGGAAAGCTGATGATACGGATTATGGAGGACAGCCTGGATAAATTTATGGCTATGCAGGAATTTGTTCTCCAGCCCCAGTCGGAGATTGCCCAGGTTCGCCGTTTTCTCCGGGAAAAGGGCTTTAGAATCAGGGCGGAGGATATGGTGCTGGAAGAGGGAAAATTCTATCCTGTAATAAAGGCCAGCGTGAGAAGAACTTCTAATTGTGCACGCCCAAAGGGCATGCACAAAGAAGTTCTAAGTCTCACGCCCGGAGAATGCCCGAAATACAGGCATTCTCCCCACGGATTTACGATGCTGCCAGACGGCATCGCAGGGGATAGTGTGCAACAGGAACTGTTCGACTGCTTTGGCGAATATTTGTTGACGGAAAGACATCCTGTGTTAAAGCAGTTTCTGGAAAAAGAACAGGGGCTTTATGCAGGAATTTTAGAAGAATTAAGGCGGCAGAATACGGCTAACGCTCTTAAACGGCAGCCGGAAGTAGAAGAGAAGCTAAGGAAAATACAAGAAGGATTGGATTGGTTTAAGGATGAAGTGTAAGGAAGTAATGGAGTGTCTGGAAAAGCTGGCCCCCGGCTTTTATGCGGAAGGCTGGGACAATGTTGGACTGTTGACGGGAAGAGAGGACAAGGAGGTGGAAAAAATTTTTCTGGCTCTGGACCCTTCTGATGCAGTGATTGAACAGGCCGTCAGTCAGGGGGCGGATATGCTGATTACCCATCATCCCCTGATTTTTTCTCCCCTGAAATCCATTACCACCGGGGATTTTATCGGAAAGCGGGTGTATCGGTTA
>JBNMJJ010000375.1:0-2270 GCA_050873745.1 Lachnospiraceae bacterium
GCAATACGGTGGTCCTTATGGGAATCGATGACTGTGCCCTGGAGGGGATGGCCGCCATGAATAATCATGCCGTCCTCTGTGGGTTCCACCGGACAGCCCATAGCCGTAAGATTGTCCACCATCACCTGAATGCGGTTGCTTTCCTTTACCTTTAACTCGGCGGCATCCTTAATAACGGTGGTTCCCTGAGCAAAAGCCGCCATAATGGCGATAATGGGAATCTCATCTATGAGGGTGGGAATCAGGGCGCCTCCAATTTCAATACCCTTAAGGGGAGTGGAAGTAACCAGTAAATCTGCCGTTTTTTCCCCATTTTCATTCTTCTGGTTTAACAGCTTAATATCGGCTCCCATGGCTTTTGCCACCTGTAAAATACCGTCCCGGGTAGGATTAATTCCCACGTTTTTCAGTAAAAGCTCTGAACCGGGCACAAGAAGCCCTGCGGCAATAAAATAAGCGGCGGAAGAGATGTCTCCGCAGACGGTAATCTTTTGTCCTTCCAGAATGGGTTCTGGCAGGATGGAGACGGTAGTATCCTGGCAGGATACCTTTGCCCCAAAACCAGACAGCATGATTTCCGAATGATTGCGGCTGACGTAGGGCTCCGTAACGCTGGTTTCCCCTTCTGCATAAAGCCCGGCCAGCAGAATGGCTGATTTAACCTGGGCAGAAGCTATGGGGGAGCGGTAGCAAATTCCTTTTAAATTTTTTCCCTGAATGGTCAAAGGAGCGCAGTCATTGTTGTTCAGACTGGTAATGCAGGCGCCCATTTGACTTAGTGGGTCAATGATTCGTTTCATGGGTCGCTTTTGGATGGAAGCGTCTCCCGTCAGGGTGGAGCAAAATGACTGTCCACTCAAAATTCCAGAAATCAGACGGGTGGTGGTTCCGGAATTTCCGCAGTCTAGAATCTCCTGAGGAGCCCTTAGTCCATGAAGGCCCTTGCCGTGAATCAGGATTCTTTTCTGGTCATTTTCGATTTCAATTCCCATCTTCCGAAAGCAGGAAATGGTGGAAAGGCAGTCCTCACCCTGAAGAAAATGGGTGATTTCGGTGGTTCCCTTTGCCAGAGAGCCTAACATCACCGCCCGGTGGGAGATGGATTTGTCGCCGGGAATGGAAATTTCCCCTTTTAATGGTTGAATTTTTCTGGTCATTTTTACCTCAATTTACTGTTGTTTAGTTGATTATACTGCTGCCGGAGGGCATTTTCTTTCCGATAAAAAATCATTTATGCACAGAATAGCCGAATTTCTCCAGAAGTTCAACTGCTTTTTCATATTCCGAAGCAGAATAAAGCTCCATCACGAGAGCCCCCTCCTGATATTCCCGATTGTGAACGATTCCCATATTCTTAATGCTGATGGAATGGGAGGCCAGCAGGGTTGAAACGGTGGCAATGGCGCCGGTTTTGTCAGGAATATCCAGATTCAGCACATACTGCTTCATTAAGGGGCCGCTTCTGGTATCGATGAAGGATTCACGATAGCTTCTGGCCTCCTCAAAAAAATGGAACAGATAGTTCTGGTCCTCTTCTAGCAGCTTATTTTCCAGCTTTTGGAGCTGCCTGATATAGCAGGATAAAAACTCCAGAATAGGCTCCTTATTTTCCAGGCAAATCTGCTGCCATAATCCGGGAGAGGAGGAGGCAATACGGGTAATGTCCTTAAAACCTCCGGCAGCCAGGGTTTTCAGGGTGGTTTGCTCATCATCCCCCTCCTTGACCAGATTGACCAAAGAAGAGGCAATCAGGTGAGGAAGATGGCTGATGGCAGCAGTGGCCTCATCATGGCGTTTCACCTCCAGCCGGTAGGGAATAGCCCCTGTACTTTGGATAAAACGGGAGAAAGCCTCCACCTGTGTGGGGAGTACCTCTTTTTCCGGAGTAAGAATGTAGTAGGCGTTTTCTAAAAGAGAGGAATGGGAGTTGGCATAGCCGTACCGTTCACTTCCGGTCATGGGATGGCCGCCGATAAAACGGTTTTCCAGTCCCAGTTCATGTATCTTTTTATGGATGGAGCCCTTTACACTGCCCACGTCGGAGAGAAGAGTATTTTTGGCTAAAAGAGGAGGCAGGATTTCCAGGGTCTGCAAATTGACGGATACGGGGGCACAGAGAAACAGATAGTCACACTGGCAAAGCTCGGCACAAACCGAAGAAAAGCCTTCTGTAACCACCTTTTCCTGTATAGCCAGCTTCAGGGCGGACTCATCTTTGTCGAAGGCTTTGATAATTAGCTGGGGATTTCGTTCCCGAATGGCTTTGGCCA
>JBNMJJ010000376.1:0-2269 GCA_050873745.1 Lachnospiraceae bacterium
ATCCGGGGCTTTGATTCAGGTCTGTACCAGTTGCTGGCACGTTATATTTTGGGAGATGAAACTAAGTTTGAAGTGACTCAGGTTGATTCCAGCACCCGTGAATCCGTTCTGCAGAGCGGTCAGGTGGATGCGGTATTCGCAACCTATTCCATTACCCCTGCCCGTCAGGAGGTTATTTCCTTTGCGGGCCCCTATTACACCTCCAAACAGGCAGTTCTGATTAAAGCCGGAAATACGGAAATTACCGGTATTGACAGTCTGGCAGGTAAGACTGTGGCAACACAGTCAGGTTCCACCGGGCCTGATATTCTGGCAGAGTATGCACCGGAGGCTGTTGTTCAGGAATTTGAAACCGACCTGGAAGCCCGTACAGCATTAGAGCAGGGCCGTGTGGATGCTTATGTTACCGACTACACACTGCTGCTGAATGCTATCGTTAAGAATCCCGATGCCTATGAGGTTGCAGGGGATGTATTCGGACCGGAAGACAATTACGGTATTGGTCTTCCCCTTGATTCTGACGGTGTTGCCTTCGTGAACGAGTTTTTACAGAAAATCGAAGATAACGGAACCTGGGAGCAGTTATGGAAAATCAGTCTGGGCGACCGTACCGGTATCGACACTGTTCCAGAAGCTCCTGCCATTGCAAAGTAATTGAGAACTAAGTAAGGAATGAATTTTCAAAATTAACACAGATACACAGTGAGGGACTCTCAAGGCGAATCGGTTTGAGAGCCCTCTTTATAGGAGGAATTTTATGGGTATCTCTGAGCTGCTTGCCCAATTCGGGGATAAATATGTTCTGGCGCTTTTGACGACCTGGAAGCTGACGGCCTTTGCCTTTGCGTTTGCCTTCGTCATCGGCATTTTGATTACGGTTATGCGTGTATGCCCGATTAAACCGCTGAGGCTTGCAGGGGATTTTTATGTGCAGGTTTTTAGGAATATTCCCGGCGCCGCACTGTTAATCCTTCTTGTATATGCGCTGCCTTATCTGAATGTGGTGCTGTCCTATTATACCTGTGTTTTGATTGCTACATCGCTGATTCCCGCTGCTTTTTGTTCAGAGTATCTTATGGCAGGAATGAATACTATAAGCACCGGTCAGATTGAGGCTGCCCGTTCTTTGGGAATGACCTTTTTTAAGATAATCAAAAATGTTGTACTTCCCCAGGCGCTGCGTTCCAGTGTACTGCCTATGACCAATCTTTTGGTGGCAACCATGCTGACCACGGCGCTGGCATCCCAGGTTCCCTTAAACCCGACAGACCTGACGGGGATTGTTTCTTACATTAACACCCGTGCGGTGGGCGGTGTTGCAGCGTTTCTGATTTCTGCGTTTTTATACTGCACAACCGCTGTAGTAATCGGACAGTTGGGCAATCTGATTGAACGAAAGGTGAGGATTTTGCGATGAGTGCTGTAAATACTTCCATAAGAGATACTCTTTATGAGCCGCCGGGGCCTAAAGCCCGTAAGCGTATAATGGCTGCTACGGTGATTTCCTTAGGGGCGTTGGCAGCGCTGATAGCTTTGCTCCTGCGGCAGTTCTATCTTTCCGGGCAGTTGAAGGCAAAATACTGGTCCTTTTTTACCAGAGCTACCACCTGGAAATTTATTGGACACGGCCTTGCAGGGACTTTAGAGGTTGCCCTTGCCGCCGGTGTGCCGGCGTTTACCGCCGGGCTTCTTTTGATGCTGGGCAGAATCAGCAAAAGCAGAATTTTGCGGGGAATCAGCACTGCTTTGATTGAGTTTAGCCGGGGTGTGCCTACGCTCCTTTTCGTCTACTTCTTCTTTCTGGTTGCTCCCCAATTTGGATTGAAGCTGCCGGCATTCTGGAAAATAGCGGCGCCTGTGGCCATTTCTGCCTCCGGCGTGGTGGCGGAGGTATTCCGTTCCGGGGTGAATGCGGTGCCCAAAGGACAGACAGAAGCCGCACTTTCGCTGGGAATGCAGGAGGGCAGCGTGTTCTTTAAGATTGTGTTTCCGCAGGCGTTGAGATATGTCATTCCGGCGTTAATATCGGAGCTGGTCATCGTCTTGAAGGATACCACCTTCGCCTATGTAGTCAATTATTCGGATTTGATGCAGAATGCCAAGGTTTTGATTAGCAACTATGATGCGCTGCTTTCGGTGTATCTGGCAGTGGCGGTGATTTATATACTGATTAATTACGCATTGAATAAGATTTCCGTTGCCGTCGCCAGACGTATGCACGTTTCTTCCACTATGATAATGCAGTAAACCGGAAAGGAGCAGATAACAG
>JBNMJJ010000377.1:0-2269 GCA_050873745.1 Lachnospiraceae bacterium
ATTAAGCCCTGAGCTTCTAACAGAAGAAGAGCTCTTGCTTCATTGGTCGTATCGTTGGGTACCGCTACCTTTGCCCCTTCCTTTAATGCGTCCAGAGATGCTGTTTTTCCTGCATAAAGGCCGAAGGGTTCAAAATGAACGGTGGCAACGTCCACTAAAGTAGTTCCATTCTCTGTGTTAAAATTATCCAGATAAGGCTTGTGCTGGAAGAAGTTAGCGTCCAAATCTCCATCCTGCACCGCAGTATTGGGTAAAATATAGTCGTTGTACTCTACGATTTCCAGGTTATATCCTTTTTCCTGAAGAATGCTCTTTACCGTTTCCAAAATTTCCGCATGGGGTGCAGGGCTTGCTCCTACCTTAACCGTGGTCAGCTCCCCTGCTGCCTGTGTACCTGTGGCAGCCTCTGTTCCTGCTGCCTGGGTAGTTCCCTCTTCTGCCTGAGTTCCCGCTTCGGTTCCGGGTTCTCCGCCCTGGCTGCCTGAGCAGCCTGCCAGCACACCGCCCAGAATGCCTGCTGCAGCGAAAAGTACCGCTGCCTTTTTGATGAATTCTTTTCTTATCATAATTTCCTCCTTTTGTGCCTGTTTTAAGGCAACTTTTGTTTATACATAAATCCCCTGACGGGGCCTTATGCCAATTTCACTCGGTAAGGGGCAGGGGCATCCCCTTCTGCCACACTTACTTTCTATTTCATCCGCTTGTCTATCCGGTTCACCAGCCGTACTCCCACTTCCTGGAAAAACTGTACGATAATCACGAGAAGGGCTACGGTAACAAACATCATATCTCCCTGATAACGATAGTAGCCATAATTGATGGCGATGGCTCCCAATCCGCCGCCGCCGGTGAAGCCTGCCATAGCGGAATAACCCAGTATGGTGGCAATGGCGATGGTCGCCCCCACCAGCAGGGAAGGCTTTGCTTCCGGTAAAAGAACCTTTAAAATAATCTGCATCCGGCTTGCTCCCATAGCCTTGGCCGCCTCAATCACTCCTTCATTCACTTCTCTCAGGGAAGATTCCACCATTCTGGCTATGAAGGGGGCAGCCGCCACTACCAGCGGCACAATGGTTGCGGTAGAGCCGATAGTCGTACCCACCACAGCCCGGGTAAAGGGCAGAATCGCCACCAGCAAAATCAAAAAGGGAATAGAACGGATAATATTAATCACGATTCCGGCAACGACATTAATTATCTTATTTTTACAGATGCCGTTTTTATCCGTAATAAACACCAAAACACCCAGAGGAATACCTAAAATATAGGCAATAACCGTGGAAGTAAGAGTCATGTACAGGCTTTCACCGATACCTTCAATAATCAACTGAATCAATTCTTTACTCATCTGCCTGGCCTCCTTCCACATATTGGATTCCCTGCCTGTCTAAATAGGCTTTAATCTTTCTTCTGCTTTCTTCCTCGCCGGGCAGCTCAATCAACATCTGACCGTAGGCCTTTCCGCCGATGTCCTCCGTATTGGCTCCCAGAATATTAATCAGGGCCCCGCTTTCCAGAGTCAGTTTGGAAATCACCGGTTCAAAGGAGGACTGGCCCTCAAAGGCAATTCGTAAAGTCCCTGCCGCCAGCCCATCCATCAGCTCATTATCCTGGGGCTGCAGCAGCCGTCTGGCGGTCTGGGATTTGGGATGTAAAAATACCTCCTTTACGGTGCCCATTTCCTCTATCTGCCCCCGGTTCATTACCGCCACCCGGTCACATATCTGCTCAATAACCCTCATTTCATGGGTGATAATCACCACCGTAACCCCCATCCTCTGATTAATTTCCTGAATCAGGGCAAGGATATTCCTGGTTGTTTCCGGGTCCAGCGCACTGGTAGCCTCATCACATAAAAGTACCTTGGGGTCTGTTGCCAAAGCCCTGGCAATAGCTACTCTCTGCTTCTGCCCGCCGGATAGCTGGGCCGGGTAAGCCTTTGCCTTTTCCGACAGCCCTACAATCTCCAAAAGCTCCTGGGCTCTGGTTCTGGCTTCTTTCTTCTTCATTCCGATAATTTCCAGAGGAAAAATCACATTATCCAGCACATTCCGTTGGGACAGGAGGTGAAAATGCTGAAAAATCATTCCCATATTCTGGCGGAGCTTCAAGAGCTGTCTTTCCGAAACCTCCATCAAATTGGTGTCTCCCAGAAATACTGCTCCCTCTGTGGGCCTCTCCAGCAGATTGATACACCTCACCAGGGTGGATTTCCCGGCTCCGGAAAAACCGATAATCCCGAAAATCTCACCTTCTTTTATCTCTAAAC
>JBNMJJ010000378.1:0-2258 GCA_050873745.1 Lachnospiraceae bacterium
GAGTTATATGTCCCTGAAGGCTTCCACCAGCCTGCCGCTGGAAGGGATGGCAGCCTGCTATGAGGCTTTGGGTATGGCAAAGGAGTCCAAGACCTGCAGGGAGGCGTTGAAGGCGGTAAAATAGCCTCCTTTCCCTTGACAGATAATGGAAAAGTGGGTATAATATCACAGCATTAGGGGGCTGTTTTCCCGAATGCCGTGAAACGGCAAATAAGCGGTAGAAAGGAAATTGCAATGGAAGCAAAGAAAAATATCTTAACCTACGAAGGGTTGAGAAAATATGAGGATGAATTACACGAATTAAAAGTTGTCAGAAGAAAAGAAGTGGCAGAGAAGATTAAAGAGGCCAGAGAACAGGGCGACTTATCGGAAAATGCAGAATATGATGCGGCTAAGGATGAGCAGCGTGATATTGAAGCCAGAATTGAAGAACTGGAAAAAATCCTGAAAAATGCTGAAGTTGTAGTGGAAGATGAGGTTGATCTGGAGAAGATTAACGTTGGCTGTAAAGTAACCGTTTTAGATGTAGAATTTGACGAAGAATGTGAATATAAAATTGTAGGCTCCACCGAAGCGAACAGCCTGAAGGGAAAGATTTCCAATGAATCGCCTGTGGGAAAAGCCTTAATCGGGGCCAAGGTAGGGGATACGGTTACGGTAGAAACACCGGCAGGAACCTGCCAGTATAAGATTTTAGAGATTCAGAGATCCAATTAAGCGAATGATGCCTGAATGTGGAGGATGAAATGGGAGAAGCGCAGAATAACAATCAGCAGAATAATAATCAGAACAGTACCCAGGATTTAAACCAGATTCTGAAGGCCAGAAGAGAGAAGCTGGCTAATTTACAGGAAGCGGGTAAAAATCCTTTTGTCATAACCAAATACGAGGTAACTCACCACGGTCAGGATATTAAGGACAATTATGCCGAACTGGAAGGGCAGACGGTTTCTATTGCCGGGCGTATTATGTTCAAGCGGGTAATGGGTAAGGCCTCTTTCTGCAATGTGCAGGATTTAAAGGGGAATATCCAGTGTTATGTGGCAAGAGACAGCCTTGGGGAAGAACCCTATGCTGATTTTAAAAAGTATGATGTGGGCGATATTGTAGGCGTTAAGGGAGAAGTTTTTACTACAAAAACCGGTGAAATTTCCATTCATGCAGCAGAGGTTATTCTCTGCTGACCAAGAGCTTACAGGTATTGCCGGAGAAATTCCATGGACTCACCAATACGGATATTCGTTATCGTCAGCGTTATGTGGATTTGGTGATGAATCAGGATGTCAGGGAGACTTTCGTAAAGCGTTCTCAGATTATCAGCTCCATTCGCCGCTATTTGGATGGACAGGGCTTTTTAGAGGTGGAAACTCCCATGCTGGTAAGCAATGCAGGGGGTGCGGCGGCGAGGCCATTTGAGACCCATTACAATGCGTTGGATGAAGATGTTAAGTTGCGTATTTCTCTGGAATTATATTTAAAGAGACTGATTGTAGGCGGTTTGGAAAAGGTATATGAGATTGGACGGGTATTCCGTAATGAGGGACTGGATACCAGGCACAATCCGGAATTTACCCTGATGGAATTGTACCAAGCCTATACTGATTATTATGGTATGATGGATTTAACGGAGAATATGTTCCGTCATGTGGCCCAGGAGGTTTGCGGGACAACCCTGATTCCTTATGGCGAGCATGAAATCGATTTAGGCAAGCCCTTTGCCCGTCTTACCATGATGGAGGCTATTAAGCAGTATTGCGGTGTGGATTTTGATGAAATCAAGACCACAGAGGAAGCAAAAAAGATTGCGGATGAGAAGAATGTACACTACGAAAAAAGGCATACCCGTGGTGATATTATCAATCTTTTCTTTGAAGAGTTCGTGGAAGAGCATTTGATTCAGCCTACTTTTATTATGGACCATCCGGTGGAGATTTCTCCTTTGACCAAGAGAAAGCTGGACCAGCCCGAGCTGGTAGAGCGTTTTGAGCTGTTTATTACGGCAAGGGAAATGTGCAATGCTTATTCTGAGCTGAATGACCCTATCGACCAGAGGGAGCGTTTTAAGGCCCAGGAAGCGGCACTGGCAGCAGGTGATGAGGAGGCCAACACTACGGATGAGGACTTTATGAATGCGTTGGAAATTGGTATGCCTCCTACCGGTGGTATTGGTTATGGTATTGACAGGCTGGTGATGCTTTTGACCAATTCTCCGGCGATTAGGGATGTGTTGCTGTTCCCGACGATGAAGTCGTTAGATA
>JBNMJJ010000379.1:0-2232 GCA_050873745.1 Lachnospiraceae bacterium
AAGACATCAGCTCCTCATAGATTGCTCCAGGTTCAAGCCCCGGCTTATGGTATAAGTGCTCCAGCAGGACGTTTTTGGTATCACATACCCTTTCGATTTTTTCCATCAGGGATTCTTCATCGAAAAGCTCACTGACCTGAAAACCAATTTTGGCAAATTTATCGGAATAAAAAGGCGCAATTCCGGATTTCGTAGAACCAAAGGAATTCTTTCCCAGCCTCTCTTCCTCATACTGGTCAAAAAGAATATGATAACTCATCACCATCTGTGCCCTGTCGGAAACCAGAATTTTGGGAGCGGGAACCGCCTTCTCCTTTAAGCTCTCCAGCTCCTCTACCAGCTTGGGTACGTTCAAAGCCACGCCGTTTCCGATAATGCTGGTGGTGTGGTCATAGAAAATACCGGAAGGAACGATATGCAGCGCAAATTTACCATATTTGTTTACGATGGTGTGGCCTGCATTAGCTCCTCCCTGAAAGCGTACGATAATGTCCGCTTCTTTTGCCAGCATGTCCGTTATTTTTCCTTTTCCTTCATCGCCCCAGTTGGCGCCTACAATCGCATTTACCATGTGAAACCTCCATTATTCTCTGTCTATACGTTTATCTCTGCTTTCATACCCAGTGCATCCTGATTTGCCTCCAGAAGGGGACGGATTACTTCTGCCAAAAACCTGTCCACCTGCTGACTGGAACGGCCCACATATTTTGCCGGGTCCATAGTTTTTTCCAACTCTTCCATGGTCATATTAAAAGCAGGGTCCGCAGCAATCAGCTCCAGAAGGTTATTCTCCTTGCCTTCCACCTTGACCCGTTTTCCCGCCTCCATGGAAAGCTCCCGGATGCGCTCATGCAGCTTTTGACGGTTGCCGCCGTTTTTCACTGCATCCATCATAATATTTTCCGTTGCCATAAAGGGCAGCTCACTCAGCAAACGCTTCTCGATTACCTTGGGATATACCACCAGGCCGTCTACCACATTCAGGCACAAATCCAGAATCCCGTCCACTGCCAGAAAGCCCTCAGGGATGGACAATCTCTTATTGGCGGAATCGTCCAGAGTTCTCTCAAACCACTGGGTTGCCGAGGTAATAGCCGGATTCAGAGCGTCCACGATAACGTAGCGGGCCAGGGAAGCAATTCTCTCGCTTCTCATGGGATTTCGCTTATAAGCCATAGCGGAAGAACCTATCTGGCTCTTTTCAAAGGGCTCCTCCACCTCCTTTAAATGCTGTAAAAGGCGAATATCGTTGCTCATCTTATGGGCACTGGCCGCAATTTGCGCTAAAACATTGGCCACTCTGGTATCCACCTTCCGGGAATAGGTCTGCCCGGACACGGGATAGCATTCCTTAAAGCCCATTTTTGCTGCAATCATAGGGTCAATCCTGTCGATGGTCTCCTGGTCGCCGTCAAACAGCTCCAAAAAGGATGCCTGGGTTCCGGTGGTTCCCTTAGAGCCCAACAGCTTCATGGAATCCAGCACATGCTGCAAATCCTCCAAATCCAGAAAAAACTCCTGCAGCCACAGGCAGGCTCTTTTTCCCACCGTAGTAGGCTGGGCGGGCTGGAAATGGGTAAAGGCCAAAGTGGGCTGATTCTTATATTCCTCAGCAAAATCCGCCAGCTCCTTTATTACGTTCAACAGCTTTTTCTTTACCAGCTTTAAGCCTTCCGTCATGACGATAATATCCGTATTGTCTCCCACATAGCAGGAAGTGGCTCCCAGGTGGATGATGCCCGCCGCCTTGGGACACTGCTGCCCGTAGGCATAGACATGGCTCATGACATCGTGACGAACTTCCTTCTCTCTGGCCTTTGCCACATCATAATTGATGTCTTCGGCATGGGCCTTCAACTCCTCAATCTGCTCCTGGGTAATCACCGGTTTTCCGTTCTGGCTTAACCCTAATTCCTTCTCCGTCTCCGCCAGGGCAATCCACAGCTTTCTCCAGGTACGAAACTTCATATCCGGGGAAAAAATATACTGCATCTCCTTACTGGCATAACGTTCTGATAAGGGGCTCTGGTAAATATCTGTTCTCATACTTTCCTCCATTAAAGTGGGTGTTGCTTTTCACTACCGTAGTGTATCACAGATTACAGTCCGCTGTCACCATAATTTGTTAAAACTCTGGCACTGGGGTCATTTACGTCACAGCCCTCCCACTCCCTGTTGGGCATCCAGAAATCCGGCACCATATGCGCCTGACCGGGGTAGTATTTTTCAAAA
>JBNMJJ010000380.1:0-2224 GCA_050873745.1 Lachnospiraceae bacterium
ATACATACACGATGAACAGGCTGACCGAAGCAGAGGGCAGACCTCTGCTTATGCCGATGTATTATGAATACCCGAACGATGCGGGGGCATACTCCGTCGGCAACGAATACTTTTTCGGAACTCAGCTGATAGTTGCGCCGATAACGCGCAGGGCAAACAAAAGGACGCACAAGGCGACAGTTGAGGTCTGGCTTCCTGAGGGAAGATACACGGATATTTTCACCGATGAGGTCTATAGCGGCGGCAGGATAGCGCTTCAGCGCGATATCACGTCTATTCCGGTGCTTGCGCCCGAAGGAGCGATTATTGTAGACAATGAAAACGGGACGGCTCCCGGAATCATCCTTTCGGCGGAGGGAAAACATATTCTTTTGCTGCCGGGGCCTCCCAATGAGCTTAAGCCTATGTTTTTGAATCAAATGCTTCCCTATCTGCAGAATCTGGGGCAGGGGATAATATACTCCCAAACCGTAAAATTATGCGGCATAGGGGAAAGCCAGGCGGAAACGCAGATTCTGGACCTTTTGGAAGAACAGACCAATCCCACCATTGCGCCTTATGCCAAAACCGGAGAGGTGCATTTACGGGTAACTGCCAAAGCCCCCACCAGGGAAGAAGCTATAGCATTGGCAGGGCCTGTGGTGCATAAATTGCAGCAGCGTTTTGGAAAGCTGGTCTATACCACCAGTGAGGAGGTTACTCTGGAACAGGCTGTGGCAGAGCTATTGAAGGAAAGAGGCTGGAAAATAGCCACCGCAGAATCCTGTACGGGAGGCATGGTGGCGGCCAGGCTGACCGGTGTGGCCGGCGTTTCCGAAGTATTTGAAACGGGACTGGTCACCTATGCCAACGAAACCAAAACAGCCCTTCTTGGGGTGAAAAAAGAAACGCTGGCCAAATACGGAGCAGTCAGTCCCGAAACCGCCAGAGAAATGGCAAAAGGACTGGCAGGAAGAACGAAAGCGGAGGTAACCCTCTCTGTCACGGGAATAGCCGGGCCGGCAGGCGGAACCCCTGAGAAACCGGTAGGACTGGTCTATATGGGCTGTTGTGTTGCCGGAAAAACCACAGTAAAAGAATTTCATTTCAGCGGAAACCGGCAGAAAATCAGGGAAAGCAGTACAGCAGCCGGATTTACCCTGATTAGGGAATGTATACTGAATGTTGATGAATAGTGTTTGCTAAATTATTTTTTGCATTATGCGGGAGGAAGAATCCTCCTGCTTTTTTTACTGGACAAACTAAAGCGGTTTGAGTACAATAAAACTGTATTACATTTCCGTTAGCCTATTGAAATCATGTCTGCTTTGCCTGTCAGGTATTTCACCGTTTTTCAAAGCAAGCTGGCGCAAGGAGGAGTTTCAGGGTTTCCCGTAAGGCTGCCCATGCTGAAGAGGAATCAAACAAAGAACTCCAGAAGGATATGCTTAAGCATATGCCGGACTTACACCGGAGAATGTCTGGAAGCAGGAACATTCTCTCCACTGATTTAAGAGGCTTCATGACCCTGTTGCAGAGGTGAGAAAAATAAGGAGGGATGCCATTGAGGGGGTAAGGGTAAAAAACAGAAAAAACAACTTGACAAAATCGAACAGATGTTTTATCTTAAGAAAAAGAAAGAACGTTTGTTCTTAAATAAGGAGAACAGATTATGGAAAGAGATGACAGATTAAAGGCCCTGGATGCGGCCATTTCACAGATTGAGAAACAGTATGGCAAGGGAGCAGTGATGAAGCTGGGAGACCCTTCAGTGCAGATGAATGTGGAGACCATTCCTACAGGCTCACTAAGCTTGGATTTGGCTTTGGGACTGGGGGGCATTCCCAAGGGAAGAATCGTAGAGATATACGGCCCGGAGTCCAGTGGTAAGACTACCGTTACCCTGCATATGATTGCAGAAGTGCAGAAGCGGGGCGGAATTGCGGGCTTTATTGATGCAGAACATGCCCTGGACCCTGTATATGCCAAGAATATTGGCGTAGATATAGATAACCTGTACATATCCCAGCCGGACAACGGAGAGCAGGCGCTGGAGATTACGGAAACCATGGTACGTTCCGGCGCTATCGATATTGTGGTTGTGGACTCCGTTGCTGCGCTGGTGCCAAAGGCGGAAATTGACGGTGATATGGGAGATTCCCATGTGGGTCTGCAGGCGAGACTTATGTCGCAGGCTCTGCGTAAGCTGACCGCCGTGATCAGTAAGTCGAATTGTACCGTTATC
>JBNMJJ010000381.1:0-2209 GCA_050873745.1 Lachnospiraceae bacterium
CGTAATGTCTCCCTGTAGGCTCATGGAAACATTATCAGGTACTATTTTAACATTTTTTTCAATAATTTGTACCCCTTTTTCCTCTAAAGTTTCGATTATTTTCTCCATCCGCTTAAGCAGAATCTCTTTTGCCTCTGCTTCAGAGTATTTTGATTCCACCAGCATAAACTCCCGGAAAGTCTTTGTGCAAATGGTCAGGGGCAGAAAAACCTCTCCGAAGAGCCGCATATTTTCCCTTTCCTCCACAATATCGTAGTAAAGATAGGGAATTTTTCCCAGTCCTGTTCCCAGCTTTTTTTCTCCTGCTTCCAGATAGTGTCTGGTTTTTACTTCTCCTGAGTACACCCTCTCTTCATGCAGCAAATCCACCTTCTCCCGTACAGGTTCTTTGGACAGAATCCAGACGTCACCGTCCCCCTGGCAGTATTCTATCTTTTTTACCACTCCGTCCTGGTCCGGAATCAGCACCTTTCCTTCAATAAGAATATCTCCTTTTTTTACCTTATCCCCCTTTTTTACCGCTGCCGTTCCCTGACGCACCAAAATCTCCGTAACCACTCCGTCCGCCGAAGCAACCAGATTCGTTCCAGGAAGTTCCTCCCTTTCTTCAGTCCATACGTCATTTTCCTTCAGCCGGATTTCCAGTCTTGTTCCTTCTACGCTGACGGATGCCCAGTTAATCTCCTCATATTCCTCCCTCAGGTTAATCTTTATTTCCTGCAGGGGAATTTCATCCAGCGGCATTCCATAGTATACCCCCTGTTTTTCTAAAAAATCACCCAGCATATCTCCCGTTAGCTGTCTGTTTCCGATAATTTCCACCGACCATAGAAAACGGGATAAAAACCATAAAAGAAACAGGCAAAAAAAAGGACCTGCGAAAAAAATTTTCCTTTTTGCCTGTTTCTTCAGCCAGAAATGGAAGCCCTGTTTCTGTGTGATTTTTATTCTGCTCCCTGTTTTTTTCAAAATGTCCTTTATCAGAAAAAAATCCCTTACGGACAGCTTCATGGAATAAGAGCCGTCCCTTTCACAGATGTCCCTGAGCTCTATCTGCCGGTTTGCACACAGATTGATAAAGCGGTTGACCTGGGCTCCCGATACGGTAACACAAACATAGCTTTTAAAAAAACCCAAAAACAAGATTTGCCTCCTTGCTCGTCATTTTCTATTGATAGCTTACTTCAGTGATACATCCGCAGATTTTCATTTCATCCTTCGTATAATAAGCAATCTGCAATTTTTTCCCTTTTATCTGAATACGATATTTTTGGGCCTGCAGCAGGATACAGTCCTCACGATAATCCAGAATGCTCTTATAATTTTCCACCAGAAGCTCCTCGGTCCCCATAACCGTAATAATAGAAGCTCCCAAGAGAATATCTTTTGGGAGCTCCAGCCATTCCACTATTTTTTCCTGCCGAAACTTTTCTTTTTCTTCCTGACTAATCTTCTTTTTTCTCATACCTATATATATGGTAAGAAAAAGTCATTTATGATAAGGTTCTTTGTGAATAATCCGATAAGCTCTATACAACTGTTCCAAAAGGATTACCCTCATCAACTGATGGGGAAAGGTCATGGCGGAAAAGCTGATTTTTCTGTGACACTGCTTTAATACATCGCAGTGCAGCCCCAAAGAGCCTCCAATCACGAAGGCCAGCCAGCTATGCCCCATCACTCCCTCTTTCTCCAGAATGCCTGCAAAATCCGTTGAGCTAAAGGCTTCTCCTTCTATGGCTAAAGCAAAAACCCTCATCTCCGGCCGGATATACTTTAATATACGTTCTCCCTCTTTTTGGAGAATCAGCTCTTCCTCCCGTCGGCTGGCATTATCAGGTGTTTTTTCATCCGACACCTCCACAATTTCCAGCCTGCAGTACCGGGAAAGCCTTTTGGCATATTCCGCCAGGGCCTCCCGATAGAATTTTTCCTTGATTTTACCTACTGTAATAATGGTAATTTTCATCTCTTTTCCCGTCTGATGCCTGAAAAAGAAATCCACAAAGCTAAAGCCCTGTGGATTCCCGATTTATTTCTTGCTTAAATATTCATCAATGCCTTTGGCAGCCGCCTTTCCTGCGCCCATAGCCAGAATAACGGTTGCTGCACCGATAACCGCATCTCCTCCGGCAAAAACGCCTTCCTTGCTGGTTCTTCCCAGCTCCTCATCAGCCACGATACACTGATGCTTATTGATTTCCAAACC
>JBNMJJ010000382.1:0-2190 GCA_050873745.1 Lachnospiraceae bacterium
GTTTTTTACCCGGCTCACCTGGCGTAACCCCAGGTGCATCACCTTTCGCAGGGCCCCGGTGTGAATCCACAGGGGATTGGTCTTTATCCGGTTTAATTTAAATTCCAACAGGTCGTTTTTTTCTTCCAAAAGGGCAATCCGTTCTGCCAGTATGGCATTCTTCATATGCTCCTTTTCATAAGCATCCCTGTAATCCATTTGATTGCTCATCTTACCCTCCAGAATGCTGCGAAGCAGCATCCAAATCCATGAGGAGAATACCGCAAAGCGGCATCTCAAATCAGTTGCTGGACAGCCCCTTCTTTAGTCACCTCCAGAACCCAGCTGCTCCAGTTTACCAGCCTCAGCCGGGAACAGGCATCCTCCGCCAGTATGCCGAACCGGTAGCAGCCCTGGTTAAGCTGTTCCCGTTTTATCTTCACGGCAAAGCCGGTCAGCTCCACATTGGTCTGGTCCGGCAAATCCTTATGAATATCCGGCCTGTACAGCCTTCCTGCTTTAATCCCCCATATTTCGCCGGTATCCATGTTTTTCAGCAAAAGCCATTTTTTATAGCAGGCATTATCCGCCCCGATAACGAAGGAATAGCCCTGAAAATAATAGCCCCCGTCCTCATCAGGCTCCCCTTCCCGCTTTTCGTAAGAAACTCCGAAACGCCATTTATAAATATCGATGGCCCATTCCATTCCTACCACCAGGCATTTATCCTCCCGGCTTTTCTCCACCCGGCTTTTCAGCTTACGAACCGTTGACAGGGGAATATCCATATCGATATGGAAGGAAAAGGCATAGCAGTATTCTGATTTCAAAATATCCGTTGCCAGCCGGGGATGATAGAAGGGGTCTTTTCCGTAAAGATTTTGATGACGCTCATAAAGAATATCCTTCTCCCTTAGCAGGCGCATCTGCTTTTCCACCGACTCTCCGTCGTTCCCCCGGCTCAAAGATTCATGATGGTAAAGCGTCACATCATTTCTTACCACGTTATAATAGCCTGCCTCATAAATGGAGTAGCATAAATCCACATCATTAAAGGCAACCGCCAGAACTTCGGCAAAACCGCCCACCTCTTCAAACACTTCCCGCCGCACCATCAGACAGGCCCCGGTTACCGCCAGCATATTATGGACTCCCCGGTTTTTTCCGAAGTAATAGACCTGGCTGTCGTCCAAAAACTGCAGCTTATGGGCCGGGCCCACCCGCAGATTGGTAATTCCTGCGTGCTGAATTATGGCAGACTGGGGATAAAGCAGCTTTGCGCCTACGGCTCCCACATAGGAAAGCACCACCTTTTCTGCCAATAAATCCAGCCAGTCCGGCTGAATAATTTCTATATCGTCATTTAAAAAAAGAAGCACCTCTCCCCGGGCCTTAGCCGCCCCCAGGTTGCACATTCCGGAAAAATTAAAGGGCATGGGCTCATAGAAATACTCTATTTCCATAAGGCCCCCTTCCCCGGCCTCCCTCTTTTTGCGGGCAAGGGCTTTCAGGCTGTCCACCTGGGTCTGAATCTTTTCTTTGTTTTTTTCATTGCTGCCATTGTCCACAAGCAAAATCTCGTAAAAATGCTTCGTTTCGGTGATTTGATTCAAGGAGTTCAGACATTGAAACAACACCTCGGGATTATCCTTGGAAGGAATAATAATGGACAGATACAAAGAGGCCCCCGATTCAGGTTCCTTCTCTCCGGCTGCCATCTTAACCTCTTTCGTCCGGTGAAACAGTATCTCAGGAATATGGCAGACCGGCAGCTTTCCTTCATCATGTCCCTTTTCAAAGCCATGATTTTCCCGAAGCAGAGCCAGACACAGCCGGTAAAAGAATTTTTCCCTCTTAAAAACAGTCCCCTCTTCTTCCATCAGCGAAGCAAGAGCCTTCTTTAGCAGTTCCCCTCTGACCGCTGCCAGTCCGCCAAAATAAAAGTGCGATAAGAAGGTGTCCGGAGACCAGTCCGGCTTAAACCAGGGCTCCTTTCTCTCTCCCTTTTCCAGCCTGTCCTCATCTCCATAAATCAGCAGAAACTGCCGGTTTTGGCGAAATTTGTCGTACAACAGCGGAAGGGCAATTTCACTGATTTTTCCCGGATAAAAGGTGAGTAAAAGAATCTCCGAGGGATTCTCTTCCATAGCCTCCAAAAAAGCCCTGACAGGGCCTTTTGGGGACTCCATCACCTCCCAGGCTTCAAGGTGA
>JBNMJJ010000383.1:0-2179 GCA_050873745.1 Lachnospiraceae bacterium
CACCCCTAAACAGCCTGGATGCAGCTTTAGGGCCTTTTCCCCTACCGTAAGGCTCCTCTCCGGATAGGCCTTTCCCTCTGCCTCTCCTTCCTGGCGGAGGCAGTTGACCGCCATGGCTCCCTTTTCCTCTCCTCCGGGAAAATATAAGGATACCCGGCTTCCTTCCTCCGGCATCATATACATCAGGTTTCCCGTAGGCGGCCGCCAGGTAAAGGGATAGGCATTCTCCTTTCCCTGGTCCGGATGCTCCCGGTCTATATCCAGCGCCAGTTTTAGCCTCTCCCCCTCCCGGGAAACCACCCTCCCCAAAAGGGACAGCCCCGACATCCCTTCGTTCTGGATTCGCCTCTGCCCCGCCCACTGGGGACAGGCCAAGCGATAACTGTACAGCTGCTCTCCCTTTTCACTGTAACTCCTTTTCGTGCAGATGCTCAGCTCCTTTCCCTGAAAGACCACCCGCTGGCCGCAGGCATAATCCTCCTCGCTTTCCACCTCATAGCTCACAAACTCCTCCCGGCTATAGCCCGCTTCCTCTCCTCCCAGCTCCTCATACCGGCTGTCTAAGAGGATGCTGTAGCCCCTCCAGCAGAAGTTCTCCACACGCTTTCCCGGCGGTAGCCCCACCGACAGTGCAGCACGGCTCTCTTCCAGACGGGGATACAGCGACAGCCCGAAGTGGCTGGCCAGCCGTTTCATAAAGGCCCAGTCCGTCTCCTCATACTGGATTTTCGGAAACCCCAACTCTTCCCGCTCCAGACGGGCCGGATAAATGACCATCCCTTCCCCCTGTTCGGCCACCTGCTCAAAAAGCTTTCCATAGCTCAGGGTAACCTCCTGATAGGAATGGCTTTTCTTTTTCCGGTCCATAAGGATGGTGGCAGAGGCCAGCTCCAGGGTGACCTGGGAAAAGCCCTCCTTCTCCTCCTCCCACAGCCTTTCCAGCCTGCCGCAAAAGAGGGGCCGACTTTGGCCCCTGGACAGCACCCGGATTCTGCTCTGGCAGAGCCCACGCTCCTTTACCTGGCCTGCTTCTGCCACCGCCTCCAGGGTGGCTCTGACATGTTCTCCCGGAAGCTGGCAGAAGGTAAAGGAAAGAACCTCTCCCAGTCCCTCTATTCCTTCCACCATAAGATTGGCTGTTGCTATGCTTCCCATACCTTTCCTCCTTTACTGCATACGCACCTCTGCTCCCTTCAGCTTGACCCTCTCCTCCGTCAGCATAAGGGAGCTTTCCTCCTGAATCAACTGTACCTTCTTTAACCCCATCAGCTCTATCCCTTCTCCGCTGGCGATGTTGACCGCATCTTCTGAATGGATGAGAATCTTCTGATTGCTGAAAATCAGGATGCCTTCCTCATCATCCAGGATGATGTCCAGCCCCTTCTCATTCGTTAAATAAATCCTGGTGGGGGTCAGCTTTACCGTTTTCCCCGTTTCTGTACGGATAATCTTCTCCTCCGGATTGGAGCGGGCTCCCCCAGTCTTTCCAGAAGGCTTACTCTCTGTCCCCTGGGTGCTTCCACTTCCTTCTGCCCTTCCCTGGGCTCCCTCTCCTCCTGGATTTTCTCCCCTGACCATAGCGGTGTCACTGGACAAGCCTACACCCTTATTCTCTTCTGCCGCTGCTGTTCCACCGGGCAGGCCTCCGCCTCCATTTCCTTCCGCCGCTGCTGTTCCACCGGACAAGCCTACACTCCTATTCCCTTCCGCCGCTGCCTGGGGCTTTGCCTCCTCTACCGGAAGATGGACGGCGCTGATGACATAGGCATGCTTTTCCTTTATCGTGGGAAAATACAGCCGGATTTCATCCCCTGTCTCCGGCATACAGTACCAGCCGCTTCCATCCGGTGAGGAGTACACCGTGGAAAAGGGAAACCATCTTTCTTCCCCAATGACTCCGTCTGCCGACAGCCTGACTTTTACCTGCGCCTCCTGGATACCCGTTATCCTTCCATCCAGGGATGCCCCCACAATCTTTTCGTTGTACTGTTTGGGTACCCTTATGCCTCCGGCTTTCTTTAAGAGGTAGCTGTTCTCTAATGGATGCCCATCCATTCGGCTCCTTGCCTCCACCACCAAATAGCTCTTTCCCTTAAACTCTACCCCTTCCCCCAGCTCCAGCAGCTCCCTCTCTTCTATCTCATAGCACAGCTCATCCTCCTCCAGCAGCCCTTCTACC
>JBNMJJ010000384.1:0-2157 GCA_050873745.1 Lachnospiraceae bacterium
CCCCATTATTGCATCCGTACATCCGCTCCCAAAAGCTTAAGCTTCGATTCCGTCAGCTCCACCGATGCCTGTTGCTGACGAAGCTGGACCTTTTCCATTCCCATTAAATCAATTCCTCCACCCCCTGCTATGCTCACCGCATCCTCAGAACGAATCCGGATGTTTTTGTTGCTGGCAATCAGGATGCCTTCCTGATCGTCAAGAATAATCTCCAGTCCCTGTTGATTAGACAGGCAGATTCTTGTGGGCGTCAGCTCCACCGTTTTCCCCGTTACTGTACGGATGGTCTTACAATCCGGATTAGAACGGGGGACTGTACCATTCCCGGCAGAGGATGCCATACTGCTTCCCCCACCGGAAACTGCTGATGCTGATGCCACGCTGCTTCCCCCACCGGAAACTGCCGCTGCTGATGCCACGCTGCTTCCTCCACTGGAAGCTGCCGATGCTGATGCCACGCTGCTTCCCCCACCGGAAACTGCCGATGCCGCACCATATTCTCCAGAAGCGGCGCTCATTGGTTGTACTGAAGCAGTCGCCGATGCCGCACTGGCAGAAGGTTCCTGACTGACCGGAAGATGCACTGCGCTGATGACATAAGCATGTTTTTCCTTCACCGTAGGAAAATACAGACGTATTTCATCCCCTGGTTCCGGCATACAATACCAGCCGCTTCCATCCGGCGAAGAATAGACGGTAGAAAAAGGAAACCATCTTCCCTCCCCTTGGATTCCCTCGGCAGAAAGCTTAACTTTTACCTGTGCTCCCTGGATACCGGTAATGCTTCCATCCAGGGAAGCTCCCACAATTTTTTCATTATACTGTTTAGGTACTCTTAAACCGCCTGCTGGTTTGATGACATAACTATTCCATAGCTGATGACCATCCAGCCAGCTTTTTGCGCTGGTCACATAGTAAATTTTTTGGCCAAACTCCACTCGTTCCCCCAGCTCCAATACCGCCTGCTCCTGAATTTCATAATATCGTTCGTCTTCCTCTATCAATCCTTCTACCTGATTTACCTGTTTATAAAGATAATCCCGGACTGCCTTGCAGACGGTATAGGAAACCGGATTCACCTCTATCAGATTGCTCCTCTGGGGAAACCCTGCATAGGCCTTTGCCCCCGGCCTCTGTGTCTCGGGAATAATGACCATCTCCAGGTGACTGGCAAGACGTTTTAAAAAGGCCCAGTCCGTTTCCTGGTACTGGACAATCAGCTCCTCACTGACAGCAGCATGCCTTTCGGTGAGAATACAGCCTCCTTTAGGATAAGCGCCCGCCACAGCATCAAAAATCTGCTGATAGGCAGTGCCTGGCTCCTGGAAAGAGCGGATACGAGGCTGTAAGTCCATAAGATAGGTACAGGTGACTAAAGACAATTCCATCTCCAACAGTTGATTGCTGTGCTTAATTTTGCATTCCTTTATCATTCCAGAAAAAATAATCTTACTTTCTCCTTCCTCGCTTACTGCTTCAATCTGTACCCCTGTCTCCTGCGCACTTAAGGAAAGATATTTTTCCTCTTCTGCTGTGGGAATATAACCTTTCACATATGCCAGCCCATGTGCATTTGGCTCTTTTTTTATCTCACAGGCAGTAATCTGTTCAAAGAAAAACGGGCTGACCCTGATTCTTTCTGCTATCATTTGTCCTCCTTCCTCATTCTACACCTTCCGTCCTGATGTAATCGAATGAAAGGCTTCAAACACATATGGCTTCCAATGGTAAAAGGGACGCTTTGGAGCATTGAATATGCACTGCAGCAGGCGCCCCTCCACCGCAGTAAAGGCATGAATATTGAATACGGTGTCTGTTAAGGTCGGATTACTGTATATGTACCAGGCAAGTATATGCTTTTCTTCTTCATCACGATAAGCTTCACTACACTCCAAATAACCATAGCCTGGGTGGCATTTTTGCAAAAGGCTGTAGAACTGCCTGGTGGTATTAATCATTTCCCTCTCCGGAATCTGTTCGTTAAAATATTGGAAAGCAAAGTTGATGGACAAGTCCAGACTTGTTTTTATCACTGTGGGCCTGCATTCAGAAGGGTATTTCTGCTTCGCTATGATGGAAGGCATATCCACAAAAGATTTGGGCAGCATCATTTTTACCATTGACGGATAAATGTCCGTCATGGCAAACTCTATATAC
>JBNMJJ010000385.1:0-2142 GCA_050873745.1 Lachnospiraceae bacterium
CCTTTGTACAGGTTTTGGAAAAAACAAGGAAAGAGGATAAAAGAATCAGTCTGCTGTTTAGTGCCGCCTTTTCTTTTGCTCTGGCAGTGGGAAAAGAACTGGAAACGGTGGAAAATCTAAAGGTAACGGATGGGTTTATCTGGCTTAGGGTCGTTCTTCTTACGGCTTTCTTTTGTCCTTTTTTGCAGTTTGCCTGGAAGTGGCTGGCAAGAGACGGAGAAGAGAAGGAGCTGGAGGCCGGGCTTTTTTGGAAAAGCAGGGAGTTCTGGCAAAACCTGATTCTGATTTTTCTTTGCTGGATTCCGGTATTTCTTTCCTTTTATCCTGGGGCTTTCGTGTACGACGCCCAGGATGAATATGTACAGGTGGCCACGAGAAATTTTACTACCCACCATCCACTGGCCCATGTGCTTTTGCTGGGCGGCTTCGTGGTTGGCACAAATAAGTTTCTGGGTTCCTATAATCTGGGAATTGCCTGCTATACCCTGTTTCAGATGGCGGCGCTGGCAGCAGTGTTTGCCTACACTCTGGTATGGATAAAAAGACGGTGGAACAGTAAATTGCTGCGGTGGGGAGGGCTGTTGTTTTACGGTTTGTTTCCCGTAATTCCCATGTATGCAGTCTGCTCTGCAAAAGACGGATTGTTCACCGCTGCCTTTCTTGTCGTGGTTTTACAGATGCTGACCCTTTTTGAAGAACCGAAAAGATTTTTTGGTAAAAAAAGCAGCCTGCCTGCAAGTATTCTTGCAGCCGCCGCCATGATGCTGCTTCGCAATAACGGTTGCTATGCTTATCTGGTCTGGATGCCTTTTGCTGCAATGGGAATCTATTTTGCTGTGGGAGACAGGAAGGAAGAAAACCGGGCAGAAAAGAGGAAACTCTGTGGGAAAACCCTCCTTTTGTGTATAGCCTCACTGGCCCTGTTTCTAGTGGCTTCCAAAGGTCTGGCCTGGGGACTTGGGGCGGCTAAAGGGGGCAGTCAGGAAATTATGACGGTGCCCATTCAGCAGATGGTACGAACCTATAAATACAGTCCGAATACCTACAGTGAAGAAGAAAAGGAACTGCTCTTTTCACTTCTTCCAAAGGATATACTGGATAAGTACAACCCAAGACTGTCGGATATAGTGAAGAGTCAGTTTAATAATGAAGAGTTTGCAGCCAATAAGGGAAAATATCTGGGTCTTTGGCTGAAAATCGGTCTGCGTAAGCCGTTCATTTATCTTAACGGCTGGCTCATGACTTCCTATGGCTTCTGGTATCCCGATGCGGTTATCAACGTGTATAAGGGAAATGCGGTTCATACCTTTACCTATGAAGAAAGCTCCTATTTCGGTTTCGAGACGGAGAGCCCGGGAATCAGGGAAAGTAAGCTGCCCTGGCTGGAGGAGCAGTACCGGAGGCTGTCTTTGGAGCTGTATCAGCAGAAGGTTCCCGGCTTATCTATGGCCTTTTCTCCCGGTTTTCTCTTCTGGGTATACGCTTTTGTCATGGGATTTTTGCTGTGGCAGAAGAAGTTAAGCAGGCTGGCCCCCATGAGCCTCATTCTTTTCCTGTGGCTGACGGTGCTGCTGGGGCCTACCTATCTTGTACGATATGCGCTGATTTTCTGGTTTGCCCTGCCTTTAATTGTAAGCCAGGTGAAAATATGCTATAGTGGACAGGAAAAAACTGGATAACCCTCCGGTCCCTTCGGGGAGAACGGAGGATAGTGGTTAAAGGATAGTAAGATACATGAATCAAAGAATAAAAATCAGTCAGGGAATTCAATATGTGATTGTGGCCATAAGCCTGATTCTCTTTTTGCTTATCTGGCCTGCAGGAATAATTGAAAACAGTCATACTTCCAAAAGTGATGAAGTAATTCTCAGGGAATCGGACCCCATCAGCGTGGAAAATAACGGAACCCAGATGTTTATTGCAGAAGGAAACTGCTTAAAGAAAGTGAAGCTTTATGTGGCCAATGATATGCAGGGGGAGATTATTACCTTCCGGCTCTATGACGGGGCATACCAGCAGTTGTGGGAAACCTTCTATGTGGTGGACCAGAAGGCAGAATTTCCCGGCTTTATTACCATTCCGGTGGACTTTGAAATGGAGGAAGGCTGGGAGGATTACTATACGGTGGAGGGCCTGACTGCG
>JBNMJJ010000386.1:0-2139 GCA_050873745.1 Lachnospiraceae bacterium
CAGCCAGAAAGCCAGGCCCCAGATAAACCAAAGCAGATGGTATTCACTGTCCTTAGTAACGGCAAAATTCATTACACTGACTATCCCCAGCACTGCCGTAAGAATAAGCGCCGCCGTCCGGTTTATCAGCCTTCTGCCTCCTCGGTAGAAGAAAAAAACACCCAAAAGCTGCAGCAAAATATTGGCTCCTACAACAATCTGTTGATGGTTTCCCAAAAAACTGAACAAAAACCGCAGAAAATAAACGTAGAGAAGCTCCCCGCTCACGGGCGCTGCCAAAACCGTCTCCTGCTGTCTAATCCAGGCCTGCTCCATTAACTGCCCTTCCCCTGCCACTTGCCAGTGGCCCGAAATAGCCTCCCATAAATGGGCCGCTACCAGAAGGTTTAAAATCAACAGAAAAACACCGGTTTCCACCAGTACCTTACCTGTATTCTGTTCCTGCCTGTCCCTATTTTCTTTCATTTTTCTACCCAAACAGGCCGGTCAGCCGTCCCCGTTCCAATCCTTCACATATTCTTTCATCAGGTTCACTACCATTTCCCGGTATCTTTCCCCGCATTCTGCCTTCCTGTCCTGCTCCAAATCCTCCAGACAGGGCTTCAGAAATGCTCTCCAGATTTCCAGGTAGCGTTCTTTGGCGTCTTCCGATTTTTCAATGCGTTTAACGATGGTAGGGGCAATATTATAATATTCCTTTATCAGCCCTTCCCCTTCCGGCTGCTGCAAAAGGAAGCTGTCCCGGTATTCCTTCAGCCGTATTACCTCCGGACAATCCTCTCCCTTATCCAGAGCCCGGCAGACTGCTGTGGTGATGTAACACAATTTTCGCTTGAAGCCGCTGTAAATCGTATCGTAATCCGCCACCCTTATCTGGCTGTCCGAAAAAGCCGTCCCCCATTTTTGGGCCACCTCAAGGCAGAAGGAGCGGGCCTCATCTCCTCCCATGTATAGAATAGCCGGGAACAGATACACCGCCACAAAGCTGTTCAGCCGATACCTGGCCTGCCTCAGCATATTTTTGGAGGGAATCTCCTTTAAAAGAGCATCAGCCTGCTCAATCATAATATCCCCTGCCGTACTCCCCTCCTGCCGTTCAATCCCTTTTTCCACCTCTTCAAAAAAGGGAGCAAAGTCCCGGCAAAATTCCTGAAATGCCTGAGGATATTTTTCATAAGAAAAACGTTCCATCCAGCTTTCACAGCCGTCAAATACCTCTCTGGCCTGAGCAGAAAATTCTGCAGGAGAAAAAGGCTGCCCGCCTTTCTCACCATCCAGAAAAATTTTGCGTCCGCAAAACATACATAGAATACTGGCCCGATTACCGGGAGCCTGCATTTTTTCACCGCAGCCGGGACAACTGATTTCTTTCCATTCCATAGCTTCCTGCCTCTTAATGAGCGCTTAGTCCTTACTCATCCCAATTATGGTAAACTGCCTGTACATCGTCATCGGCATCCAGTAAATCCAGGGTCTTCTGCAAATTTTTAAGGGCCGTTTCATCCGTCAGCTCCACATAATTCTGTGGCAGCATGGTAACCTCTGCACTGACCATGGAAATGCCTGCTTCCTCCAGCGCCTTTCTTACCTCCTCAAAGGAATCCGGCTGGGTCAGTATCTCATAGCTGTCCTCTTCCTCCTGAAAATCCTCTGCCCCCGCATCCAGTGCGGTCATCATTAAATCGTCCGCCTCCAGGCTGCACTCTTCCTTATCCACAATAATCTGCCCTTTTTCATCGAACATAAAGGATACGCAGCCGGGGGTTCCGATGCTGCCCTGTCCCTTGGTAAAGGCGCTTCTTACGTTGGCGGCGGTCCGGTTCTTATTGTCCGTCAGTGCATTGACGATGATGGCTATACCGCTTGGGCCGTAGCCTTCATATGTAACGTATTCATAGTTTACGTTTCCCACATCCCCGGCGGCCTTCTTGATTCCCCGCTCAATGGTATCGCCTGGCATATTGTTGGATTTGGCTTTGGCAATGACCTGTGCCAGCTTGAAATTGTTGGCAGGGTCCGACCCCCCTTCCTTAACGGCAACCGCAATTTCTCTGCCGATAATGGTAAAAATTTTACCCTTTGCGGCATCATTTTTCTCTTTTTTATGCTTAATATTGGCCAATTTTGAATGTCCTGACA
>JBNMJJ010000387.1:0-2136 GCA_050873745.1 Lachnospiraceae bacterium
ATTTATACCTGGTAGACGGCGGTTTCCAGGGGGAGGACGGAGAGCGGATTAGCCGGTATATTGAGGAGCATGGAGGAAAAGTCAAAGGATGGATTCTGACCCATCCTCATGTGGACCATATCGGTGCCTTTCTGGATTATATGGAAGTAAACAGCGGGAAGGTGGAGAAGGTGTATTATTCTCCCTTTACCAGGGAATTTTTTGAAGAAGAAGAGGACCCGGAAATCTATAATATCCTCAACAATCCTAATGCCATTCTGTTCTATGAATTTCTGGCTATGCAGGAGGCAACAAAGGAAGAGGTGGAGTATATCCCTCTCAAGGTGGGAGATAAGCTGCAGCTTGGAGAACTGGAGCTGGAATGCTTTGCCTCCTTCGATGCCGGGCGGCGGGACGTCAATGCCAATTCCCTCGTTTTTACGCTGGCCTATGAAGGACTCACTATTCTGCTGACGGGGGACATGACAGAAGCCACTTTAGAGGATATTCAGCATTCAGCAGATACTGAGGCGAGAATCTGGCAGACCGACATCATCCAGATTCCCCATCACGGATATATGGCAGGCATTGCCAGTGACGCCCTGTATCAGTCCACCGGGCCAAAGTATGCCCTGCTGGACTGCACCCGTGAGGAATTTGAAAATAACAGCGTAAATATCCAGAATCATGTAGAAATGATAGAGGCCCTGGGGATAAAGGTAATCAAACGCTTTGTCTCCGAAACAGGCAACAGAATCCTTATTTTTACTGAAAAGTAACCCGGAATTCAGAAAAAATTACAGAACAGTATTGAAACATACGTTCGACTATGCTATACTCTCTGAAAGAAGCAGGAGAAAAGAGAGGACGCAGGGCAGATGATTGCATATCTGAAGGGGACGCTGGAGGAAGCAGGTAAGGATTATCTCATTATAGAGGTAAACGGAATCGGTTATCAGGTGAAGGTTCCGGAAAGGGTGCTGCAAGAAGCTCCCGGCCGGGGAAGTTTGATTAAACTCCATACCTATACCTATGTACGGGAGGACACTTTGGCCCTGTACGGCTTTCTTACCAGAGATGATTTATCCCTCTTTCAGCTTCTGCTGGGCGTAAGCGGAGTGGGCCCCAAGGGAGCTTTGGGAATTTTATCCCTGTTTTCGGCTAATGAGCTGCGAGTGGCCATCCTTTCTCAGGATGCCAAGACCATTGCCCGGGCTCCGGGCATAGGGGCCAAGACTGCCCAAAGAATGCTGATTGATTTAAAGGGTAAGATTAGCTTCGAGGATACCTTTGGGCTGACAGAAGAAGCGGTAGGTGAAGCCGGAGCAGCAGAACCGCACAGCCAGGCACGCAATGATGCTCTGGAGGCTTTGACCGCATTGGGCTACAGTGCATCGGAAGGCCTGAAAGCGATTTCCCAGGTTTCCATTACGGAAGATATGGACAGTGAGGCTATTTTAAAGGCAGCCTTAAAGAAGCTGCTCTAAGCCGAAAGCCTATTTGGAGCAGGTAATGAATTAAAGGAGCAGCAGCCTCATGGCAGGAAGAATGATAGAAACCAATATACAGGAAGAGGATGTTAAGATTGAAGGCAGTCTCCGTCCTCAGTGCCTTAAAGACTATATCGGTCAGAAGAAGGCCAAGGAAAGCCTTAAGATATATATCGAGGCGGCAAAGCAGAGGCAGGATGCCCTGGACCATGTACTGTTCTACGGGCCTCCCGGTCTGGGTAAGACCACCCTGGCAGGCATTATTGCCAACGAGATGGGGGTGAACCTTAAGGTGACCAGCGGCCCGGCCATTGAAAAGCCGGGAGAGATGGCCGCTATTTTGAATAATCTGCAGGAGGGAGATTTGCTGTTTGTAGATGAAATCCATCGGCTTAACCGACAGGTGGAAGAGGTGCTTTACCCGGCAATGGAGGATTATGCCATCGACATTATGATTGGAAAAGGGGCCACCGCCTGAAGCATTCGTCTGGATTTGCCCAAATTCACTCTGGTGGGGGCTACCACAAGGGCAGGACTGTTGACCGCCCCTTTGCGGGACCGCTTTGGGGTAATCCATCGTCTGGAATTTTACTCTGTGGACGAGCTGAAGCTGATTATTCAGCATTCTGCCCGGATTCTGAAGGTGGAGATTGAAGAAAAGGGAGCC
>JBNMJJ010000388.1:0-2091 GCA_050873745.1 Lachnospiraceae bacterium
CGGGATTAGGTAATACTCTCCTTTGTAGGGAATAATGGTGGGGAAGGATAGATGTGTTTCTGCCTTAATCACCGTCTCCGGCGGCTGGAGCCTGCCCTTCTCAAATCTGGAAACAGCAATGAAGCCCTTCTTTTTCAATCTGTCGTACTGTTCCATAAACACATACATTTTTCCCTCTATTTCACAGGGAAGCGGGTCTGCATACCAATATCTCAGGGACTGCTTCAACAGCAAAAATTCTGATTTCTCTTCCTCCCACAGCTCCCTTTGATTCCACCGGTAGCCTACACAATAGGAGGGCTCTATAAAATTGTCGATGAATACCTCTCTAAACCCCATCTATCTGCCTTTCATCTGCTTTCAAAATCCGAAACCAGCCTCTTATATACCTGAATATACTTCCCGGCTATTTTCTCCCGGGAAAATCTCTCCCTCACATCCGCCCTTGCGGCTTTGCCAATGCTATTGTCCCGATTACTGTCCAATACCCACAATAATCCCTGCAGCAAATCCCGGGCATCCTTATACTCCGCCAAATATCCGGTCTGCTTATGCTTAATAATATCACAGATTCCTCCGGTCCGAAAGCTGACAACGGGAGTGCCGCAGGCAGAACTTTCCAACACCGTCTGGTTAAAGCTGTCCTCCAGCGAGGGAACCAGGTATACATCGCATAGGTTGTACAGCCGGGCCAACTCTTTCTCTTCCTTAATAAAGCCCCAAAATTTGTGCCTGTACAGCTTTATTTCCTCACAGTCTCCGCTCTGGGCGCCAAAAATATTCAGCTCTATCCTTTCCGCCAGCTCCGGTCGGCTTTCCTTTAATAAAACCAGCATTTCCTTTAGATAGTTGAAGCCTTTATAGGGAGTGGTGGTACTGTTTATGGCTCCAAATAAGATTTTGATTCTTTCGCCCTTTTCCTCAGGCCTTTTCCTCAGGCTGTTCATGGGACGAAAAACCGAAAAATCCAGGGTATTACCGATGATGGCACACCTTTTTCCCTGATAAATCGGACTTTTCTCTACATTTCCCTTTGTCCAGCGGCTGGGGGCCACTGCTGTTAAGGCTGCCGGGGTAAATATCCTCTTCTTTTTTTTCAGACTTCTTACGGTCAGCCTTCTGTTTCTTTTCAGTTGAGGACAATCTCTGCAGCCCTTGGAAAACCTCTCACATCTATTCAGCACATGGCAGCCTCCGGTGAGGAACCAACTGTCATGCAGGGTGATGACTATGGGCTTATTTAACCGGACAATCCGCTTTAAAGCCTTTAAGGATAAAAAACAGTCATTAATCCAGTGCAGATGAATAATATCCGCTTCTTTCAGCACACTGATTTTGGAAATATCGATGCCTATGCCTCCCAGATTATAAGGCATTCCCTCCTGTAAGCCGCAGATTTTAGAAAGAAACAGAAACCGCAAAATATTAAGGTAATAGGCTCTGCTTTGATAAAAGGAATACCACCTTCCAAACTCCCTGATATTATACAGTTCATCCGCTATCCGGCCGTTTTCCTTCAGGGACAGCAGCTTTGAATCAATCCCCTCCTCCAGCAGTGCCTTGTGTAATCTGACATGCGCCGAATGGGGCTCTACATATGTGCAGCAATGTACAACCTTCATCTTTCCCTGCTCACCCCTCAACTCCTGCTTCTGCTACATTGATGACATATTTTCTATAATTTTTCAATGAATAGAGCTGAAGATAAATCTGCAGGAGGGTTTTTCTGAAACTTCCCCATTCCTTTCCTCCCACTTCCTCATCATATTTTTTTCTCTCACCCGATTTCTGGTCAGGATGCACCCTGAAAGAAGCAAGGCTGCAGTTCACCGTATAGAGCCTGGCCTTCTTGGCAAATTTGCGCCATAAAAAATAGTCTCCCGCCAACTTATATTTTTTATCCACGCCTCCCACTGCATCCCATAATTCCCTCCTCCAGAAACAGGATTCCTGCTGGACAAAATACATCTTCCTGCCGTCATACATTCCCCTGGCAATCATAGGGCTGTGATAAACCGTGGGAAGATTAGGCAGCAAATAGGTGATTTCTGTGCCCATCAGCCTCTGGGTATTGGAGGGAATGCCTGAAAG
>JBNMJJ010000389.1:0-2079 GCA_050873745.1 Lachnospiraceae bacterium
ATCTTATGGTGGAAAATGAAACCGACCCGGTAGTATGGAGGGGCCCAATCATTGGTAACATGGTGAAGCAGTTTTGGAGTGAGGTTATCTGGGGGGACGTGGACTGTATGTTTATCGATATGCCGCCCGGAACTGGTGATGTTGCACTGACTGTTTTTCAGTCCATTCCGGTGGATGGAATCATTATTGTTGTTTCTCCCCAGGAGCTGGTAGGCATGATTGCCGAGAAGGCAGTAAATATGGCAGGGATGATGGATATTCCCATTTTGGGGATTGTAGAAAATATGAGCTATCTGACCTGTCCTGACTGTGGAAAGAAAATTAACGTTTTTGGAGAAAGCAAAGTGGATGCAATAGCGAAAAAGCATGGAATTGCCCAAGTGGCGAAACTTCCCATCGTTCCTGCTCTGGCAAGCGTCTGTGACAGCGGCAGAATGGAAGAGTTTGAGGGAGAGTGGTTAAAGCCCATGCTGGAGTCATTGATGGTTTAAGATAAGAGGAAAGGAATGAAGAGCATGAAAATTACATTAAAAGATGGAGCGGTAAAAGAGTATGCACAGCCCATCAGTGTTTTTGAGGTGGCGGCAGATTTAAGCGAAGGGCTGGCAAGAGCAGCCTGTGCAGGTGAAGTGGATGGAAAAGTGGTGGACTTAAGAAGCCAGCTTACCGAAGATTGTCAGTTGAACATTCTTACGGCTAATGATAAGGAGGGACTTCAGGTCATCCGCCATACGGCTTCTCATGTACTGGCAGAGGCGGTAAAGCGGGTATTCCCGGAGGCAAAAATGGCTATCGGCCCCAGCATCGAAAACGGCTTCTATTATGATTTTGACCATGCGCCTTTTTCCAGAGAGGATTTGGATAAGCTGGAAGCAGAAATGAAGAAGATTATTAAGGAAGGCCAGAAACTGGAGAAATTCACTCTGCCAAGGCAAGAGGCCATTAGCTATATGCAGGAGCGTCAGGAGCCTTATAAGGTGGAGCTGATTCGTGATTTACCGGAGGATGCGGTAATTTCCTTCTATAAGCAGGGAGACTTTGTGGACCTTTGTGCCGGACCCCATTTGATGAGCACCAAAAACATTAAGGCATTCAAGCTGATTTCCTCCTCCGGCGCATATTGGAGAGGAAAATCGGAAAACGCCATGTTGCAGAGAATTTACGGAACGGCCTTCAATAAAAAAGAAGAGCTGGCTGCTTATCTGGAGCATCTGGAGGATATTAAGAAGCGTGACCACAATAAGCTGGGACGGGAAATGGAATTATTTACCACCGTGGACGTTATTGGTCAGGGCCTGCCTCTTTTGATGCCCAAGGGAGCCAAGATGATACAGACCCTGCAGAGATGGATTGAGGATGAGGAGGAAAAGAGAGGCTACCTTCGCACCAAAACCCCTCTTATGGCCAAATCCGATTTGTACAGAATTTCCGGCCACTGGGACCATTACAAAGAGGGAATGTTCGTATTGGGAGATGAAGAAAAGGACAAGGAAGTTTTTGCCCTTCGTCCCATGACCTGCCCCTTCCAGTACTATGTATATAAAGCCAGCCAGAAATCCTATCGGGATTTGCCGCTGCGTTACGGCGAAACCTCTACCCTGTTCAGAAATGAGGATTCCGGCGAGATGCACGGCCTTACCCGTGTACGCCAGTTTACCATTTCCGAAGGCCACTTAATCGTAAGGCCAGACCAGATGGTAGAAGAGTTCAAGGGCTGCCTTGCTTTAGCAAAGTATTGTCTGGATACCTTGGGTGTTTCTGAGGACGTAACCTACCGTCTCTCCAAATGGGACCCCAATAATAAGGAAAAATATGTGGGCAGCGCAGAGGTCTGGGAGGAAACCCAGGGCCATATCCGCCAGATTCTGACTGAGCTGGAGGTTCCTTTTACGGAAGAAGAGGGAGAGGCTGCTTTCTATGGTCCCAAGGTGGATATTCAGGCCAGAAACGTATACGGAAAAGAAGACACTATGATTACCATTCAGTGGGATGCAGTGCTGGCAGAACAGTTTGATATGTACTATGTGGATGAACATGGTGAGAAGGTACGTCCCTACATTATTCACAGAACCTCTATGG
>JBNMJJ010000390.1:0-2078 GCA_050873745.1 Lachnospiraceae bacterium
GCCTGTGGCATTTACTGCCTGATTCTTGGTCTGGCCGCCCACAATCCGGTATTCCGTTCCCGGCCCCTTACGGATATTCAGCCCAATGGCTGCATAAAGGGTTTTTGGAGCTTCAAAGGCTTGGACGGGGCCGGTATACTCCTCCAGAGGAGCGGCTTCGTCGGAGGCTTCGCTCTCCTTTCGCTCTTCTGATTCTTCCCGGGCAGGCCCCTGAGTTGATTTTGGGACAGATTCGCCAGAGACTTCCTTCAAATCGTTCCCGGTTGGTTCCTCCTCTGTGCTTTCTTTGGCAGAAGAAACCTTCGTTTCCGTCTCTG
The DNA here is from genome assembly GCA_050873745.1 of Lachnospiraceae bacterium. GTDB lineage: Bacteria > Bacillota > Clostridia > Lachnospirales > Lachnospiraceae > SFDP01. The sequence goes on from JBNMJJ010000390.1 coordinate 318, forward strand.
TTGTACTTTCGGCTGTGTTTTCTATTGTGTTTTTTACCGTACTTTCTACCATATTTTCAGCCGTACTTTCTATTGTACCTTCCTCCGCCTTTTCAGCCGCTTCTTTTCCCACGCCGCAGCCAGCCAGAAGGATACACATCACCCACAAAAGAAATCCCAAATACCATCCTTTTCCTTTCATTTTCATTTCCCCCTTTACGCTTTTATCCTTTCGTTTCCGTTTTGCTAAACAGTCGCCACATTCCCTTCAAAAGAACATTCTGGCAAACAAAACCAACCGTAATACTGATGAGTGCCGAACAAATGAAGACCAGCACCGCCTTTTTTACATCATCCGTAAATTCCCATTGCCAGTACATGGCATGGAACAGACGGGTATGTAAAAGGTAAAAATACAGAGAATAGCTGCCCAAAAGCGGCAGTACATATCCCTTCACCCATTTTCCTGAAATCAGAAGAAACAGGCCTGCCGTAAACAGAAAATGCCAAAAGACCAGCGCCCCAGCCTCATCCGGTAAAAGAAATACCCGATTTGCCATATACAGGCAAAAAGGCAGAAGAATCAGCCCCAACAGCTTGCAGGGAAACTCCCTGTGGATTTTTTTGAACAGCTCCTCTTTATCCCCTGCCAGCGCACCCATAACGAAGGCGATATTGGAAACGTACCAAAATTCCAGCCTCCCGATGGTAAAAAGATGGTGAGAGTAGAAGAATACCCCAACCGCCAACAGCAGATTTTTCATCCACTTCACCTTCCAGCAGATAAAGAAGAACAGGTAAAAGACGAAGAGATTCCGCATAAACCAGTAATCGAAACCAGTAAAAAAATTAAACAAGTGCTTGTCCGGCGATAAAAATCTTCCCTCCACTAGCTCCATTGCGGTAAGAACCAACAGATAGGGCAAATAAACCGAAATCCCCCTTTTCAGGATAAACTTTCGGTTCATTCCCGCATTGAACGCTCCTCTGGATAATCCATAGCCGGAAAGAAAAAAGAAAATATCCACCCCAAAATCTCCCAGCCTGGTAATAAACTGGCGCAAAGCTTCATGTTCGGCGGCGCCCATCCATTCTGCATAGTGGGAGGCCACCACCATAATGGCCGCCAGTCCCCTGAAAATCTTTGACGTTTCTTTTGCTATCATTTATCCTCTCATTCTGCCGCTTTAAGCGGCGAAAACCTCTCTGGAAGAGGCTTTTTTGCTTCTTTACTTTTTATATTCCAAATAAGGAGGCCACCCGGTAAAACAACTGAGGATGATTCTCCAGCAGATTTATGGAATCCCCGGAAGCAAAAATCAGTAGAAAGCTGTAGGCCATATTCAGTAAAAAAAGGATGCTGAATATTCTGCTGGCCCGGCTATAGCCTGAATTTCCTTCTCTCTGGGATAAATAATAAATCCACCCCAGCACAGCGGCTGCCGTCAGTCCCGCTGCCAGGTCTCCCATATACCGTTGTAAAATACCCGCACCATTGACATCAAAAATACTGATTGCCACTGCGGAGGCGGTCATAACGCCCAGAATGCCCAGGGCTTCTTTTACTCTGGCTTTTGCCATGGCTTCTGCCTTGGCTTCTTCTGCCATCCGCCTCTTTTTTTCCACCAGCAGGATATAGGGAATAACCAGTAATAAAAGGTTGGTGGCAAAGAGGCCGCCGAAGGTAAACTCAAACATATGCTTTCCCATATAGTGGACGTTCAGGTTGTTTTTTGCCAGAAAAGGAAAATTACTGGTGGTGGCAGGGGGCTGAAAGAGAAA
>JBNMJJ010000391.1:0-2071 GCA_050873745.1 Lachnospiraceae bacterium
ATCTCCAGTACCTCTAAAGCATCCCCTCGGGTAAAGGGCTCCAGGGGATGAAGCCCCTCCCTGAATTTGGACAGTCCCACCGGAACCACGGAAACACTCCTTAAATGAGGAAGATACTTAAACAAATCCCCTATGCTTCTTTCCAGCTCCGCCCCGTCATTAATTCCCTTGCAAAGTACAATCTGCCCGTTCATTTCAATGCCTTCCTCAAAAAACCTGTCCACCTTTTTTAAGGCATCCCCGGCGAAACGGTTCTTCAGCATCTGCTTGCGAAGCTCCGGGTTGGTGGTCTGAAAAGAGATATTAATGGGTGCCAGATGGTACTTGATGATTCTTTCCACATCATCCTCCGACATATTCGTCAGGGTAATATAATTTCCCTGCAAAAAAGAAAGCCGGGAATCATCATCCTTAAAATACAATGTATCCCGCATTCCCGGCGGCATCTGGTCTATAAAGCAAAAAATACATTTGTTGGTGCAGGTCCGGTATTCATCCATCAGGCCCTGCTCAAAACTCATCCCCAGGTCTTCATCCGCTTCCTTATCGATTTCCAAAAGCCACTCTTCCCCGTCCGGCTTACGAATCAGAACCTCCACATAGCTGTCCTCCACCAGATACTGATAGTCGAAAATATCCTGTATCGGCTTATCGTTTATGGCTAACAGCACATCCCCAACTTCAATTCCCATCTCCTGGGCAATGCCGCCTTCCGAAATCTTTGTCACTCTATGTTCACGTTTTTTCAATGGTATTCTCACTTTCTAAGGGCAGACTTTCTCCTCTGCCCGGCTTTTTCATGATTTACTTCTAAGGAAGCGCTGATTAAATCATCATTTCCCTATGTTATTCTACCCGAAAAAACAGATTCTGTCACCTTAATCTTGACACTCCATGACATGAAGTTTATAGTAATAGTGGAAAAATTTTTGACGTACCTTATGGAGGTTTATCATGCCTAATTTACACATGTTGGAAAATAAATTACCCGTTGCTCCTCTCAAGCTTGTGGTTATGGATTCTGCCAAAGCTCTCGGGGATGAGGTAAATTCCTATCTGGTTGAGTTCCGCAGACATCTTCAGAATACCTTTAAAAACACCCCTTCTTGGGAAGGTTACACGGAGGATTCCTATCTGACCCAGGCCGACTGTCCCCGCTTTGGCAGCGGCGAGGCAAAGGGCGTATTTTATGAATCTATCCGGGGCAAGGATTTATACATTCTGGTGGATATTTGTAATCACAGTGTTACCTATACCATCAACGGCTATACCAATCACAAATCTCCCGATGACCACTATCAGGATTTGAAACGGATTATTGCCGCCGCTACGGGCAAAGCCAAACGGATTAACGTCATTATGCCCTTTCTTTATGAAGGAAGGCAGCATAAACGTTCCAACCGTGAATCCCTGGACTGCGCTTTCATGCTGGAAGAACTCTATGCTATGGGAATCAACAACTTCATTACCTTCGACGCTCATGACCCCAGAGTGTGCAACGCCATTCCCTTAAAAGGCTTTGATAACTATATGACCCCCTACCAGTTTATCCGCGGCCTGTTAAATAAGGAAAAGGACCTGATTATCGACAAGGACCATCTTGTGGTCATCAGCCCTGATGAGGGCGCATTGAACCGTACCGTCTTCTTTGCCAACGTTTTGGGGGTAAATACAGGTATGTTCTATAAACGCCGGGATTACACCACCATCGTCAACGGCAAGAATCCCATCATTGCCCACGAATTTCTGGGAGACAGCCTGGAGGGCAAGGATGTGATTATTCTGGATGATATGATTTCTTCCGGAGAAAGTATGATTGACACCGCAAGGCAGCTAAAGGAAATGCACGCAAACCGGGTATTTATCTGCTGTACCTTCGGCCTGTTTACCAACGGCTTAAAGGCTTTTGACGAAGCCTATGAAAAGGGATATTTTGAAAGGGTAATTACCACCAATTTAAACTATCTTCCGCCGGAAATTTATGAACGCCCTTACTATTTACAGGCAAACATGAGCAAATTTATTGCTTCCATCATCGATTTTATGAATCATGATGTTTCCATGGAAAATG
>JBNMJJ010000392.1:0-2042 GCA_050873745.1 Lachnospiraceae bacterium
ATTTCCTTTCTGCCACAAAATCAGACAGGCAAGGCGCATAGGAACTCGAAAAGACGGTGTAGCCCTTATAATCGGGGCTATACCGCCTAATCTGAAATTACTTCCCTCTAACCGTAAACATTTGAAAGTACAGCGTTTCCAGAAGGCTTAACAGATAACTCCCTTTTACTTTTGGGCTTGCTGCTTTATTTTCTGATGTCTATAGCATAGCATGACAATAGAAAAGGATAATATTTGACCAATCATAATGCGTACAATTTGCATACTATCTGCTTCACTATTTGAAATCACATGCAGTAAATTTGTTACGATAACATTATTAAATAAATGGTCACCAAGTCCCGCCCATAATGCCCCTGTCATTTTATATAGAAGTGACCATTTTACACTCATAATCCCAGCCAATATGATATAGCCAATACCCATTACCATGGAATTGGCAAACAATGTATGTCCCTCCACATAATCTCTTAATGGCATAACCCAATGCCAAATTCCAAATAAAAAAGCGATAAGAAGTATAGCACTAATAAAGGATAGTTTTTCAGTCAGAATTTTCATAAATAAGCCACGAAATAAGCCTTCTTCCATCCATACATTTATGATATTGAGTACAATACATAAAAGCAGGAAAAAAGTGCCATTGTGCCTTATTGCTTCTCCATTTAGCGTAAATCCGCTTATATAAAAAGCTAACGATACATTTCGATTGACTTGGTAAAGCATAAAGCATTCTATGGAATATGCTACAAAGAAACAACAACCTCCTAATAGGAACCCTTTCACAATGTCAGACACCATTCTATCTTTTATAAATCCAATGCTTTCCCAATTATCACCATGGGATTGAAGGACAATCGCTAAAATGACAATTCCAAAAACTTTGTGCAAAAAGTTCTCCGAAATGATTGTCTCATCTGTTCTTATCACAAAATATTCTATCAATCTGGCTAATCCGCATATTACAAATATAATTATACTGCTTAATATTGGCTTCTTTTTTACAATACTTCCCATGATATTTCTCCGTAAATTTCGATTTATCATTCTAATCATATCACTGTCAGTTTTGAATTTCAATCTGCGGTGGGTGAAATTGCCGGAGATATATTTCAGCAATATCAAAGGTAAAAGGGAGCTGAATAATGGCCCAGGAGAGAGTAAGGCTTCTTTCCTGGGCCTTTGTTGTGCTTAAAATTCCTCCCTTAGTCTTACTGACAGAGGATTCATTAGAACAAAAGAAAACTGGTATGTTTAAAAATACAAAAACTGGATATTTTAACAAGACCAAATTTGCTATAAAGTATATTTGGGTTCAAGAACCGATTGGAGAAAGATAAAATGAAAAAAATTGCACTTATCAATGATTTATCCGGCTTCGGAAAATGCTCTCTTACGGCAGCTATACCGGTAATATCCGTAATGGGGCTGCAGGCATGTCCCCTGCCGACGGCTGTTTTGTCTGCACAGACAGGATTTGCGGATTATTTCTGCGATGATTATACGGACCGGATGGATGAGTTTACCAGACAGTGGAAAAAAATGGAGGTTTCCTTTGAAGGAATCTGCTCAGGCTATTTAGCAGGGCCCAGGCAGATGGAGAAGGTAGGCTGTTTTCTGGACCAGTTTAAGGAAAAGAATACCCTTTATGTGGCCGACCCTATCCTGGGAGATAATGGAAGAACCATCCGTATTTTTACCAGAGAGCTTTTAGAAGGAATGAAGGAGCTGACCAGAAGGGCTGATGTTATTACTCCTAATCTGACCGAAGCCTGTTTTTTGGCGGATGAGGAGTATGAAAAGCTGACGGCGCACAGTCTAAAAGAGGACTATCTGGACCGGATTCGGGCCCTTGGAGAAAAGCTCATGGGAAAGGCAAAAGCGGGGCAGCAGGTTATCGTTACGGGAATCATAAGGCATGAAGGAGACCGGGCGATGATTGGCAATATGGCGGTTTCTCAGGAGGGAGCGTCCTATGTGGAGACAGCCTATACCGGAAAGAGTTTTTCCGGGACAGGGGATTTGTTTTCCTCTGTTATCTG
>JBNMJJ010000393.1:0-2041 GCA_050873745.1 Lachnospiraceae bacterium
GTTTTAGAGGATGATAACCTGGTGGCAGAGTACACCGTCCAATATAAGAAAACCCATTCCCAGACCCTCCTTCCCATGCTGGACGAAATCAGCAGGATGATTGAGCTGGATATGGCTACTCTGGACGCTATTGCGGTGGCGGCAGGCCCCGGCTCCTTTACGGGCCTTCGTATCGGCTGTGCAACGGCAAAAGGGCTGGGCCAGGCTCTGGATAAGCCTTTGGTGGGTATTCCCACGGTGGATGGACTGGCCTATAACCTGTATGGCTGCGAAAAGCTGATTTGTCCTCTGATGGACGCCAGAAGAAACCAGACCTATACCGGTTTATATGAATTTAAAAGAGAAGAAACAGACTACCGCCTTAAGGTAATCAAGCCTCAGTGTGCGGTGGCTTTGGAAGATATTTTACAGGAAATTGAGGCCCTGGGCAGAGAAGTGATTTTTTTAGGGGACGGGGTTCCTGTATTCAAGGCTCAGATTGAGGCAAAGCTGCAGGTACCTTACAGCTTCGCCCCTGCAAGCTGCAACCGTCAAAGAGCGGCAGCTCTGGGTACGCTGGCCTTTACCTGGCTGGCGGAGGGGAAGGCGGTAGAAGCCTGGAAACACCAGCCCGAGTATCTGAGACTGTCCCAGGCGGAGCGGGAAAGAAAAGAGGAACAGAAACGTGGAAATCAGGATTAGTCCCCTTACCAGAGAGTGGGTGGAGCAGGTCTGCGAATTGGAGGAAGAGGCTTTTTCCATGCCCTGGCACCGGGAGTCCTTTCTGGAAATGATTGAAAATCCTCATGCCTGCTATCTGGTAGCCCTGGCAGGTAAAAAGGTGGCGGCAAGCTGCGGCCTTCGGGAAATTGCAGGAGAGGGAGAAATCACCAATGTGGTGACGGCTCCTGCTTTTCGAAAAAAAGGCATTGCCAGACAAATTCTCACCAGCCTCCTGGAAGAAGGCGAAAAGAGAGGAATATCCGCCTATACCCTGGAAGTGAGGATTAGCAATGAGGCGGCCGTCCGTCTTTACCAAAGTCTGGGCTTCGTGGAAGAAGGCGTTCGTAAAAATTTTTATGAAAAACCAAAAGAAGACGCATTGATTATGTGGAAGAGATAGGCAGTACATGGAGAATTTTCCACTGCTGCAGGAAGCAGGATATTGTATACTGAAGGAGACGAAATAATCTGACACAGTAGAAGGAAGGGACTGCCAATGCGAATTTATACGAACAAAGAAGTACAGGATTTACAGCTTGAACAGGTGATTTGCAACCAGTGCGGCAAGGAGTTGAAGGTTGAGGACGGTATCCTTAAGGAAGGCTGCTTTTGTGCAGAACATGCCTTTGATTATTTTAGTGAAAAAGATGGCTATATTTATAGCCTGGATTTATGTGAAAAATGTTTTGATGCCTGGATTAAAGGCTTTAAGAAGCCTGCCCGGATTATCGAAACCAGGGAATTTTTATGAAAAAGAAAGGTTTTTAAAAAATGCTTGATATATGCTTACTGGGTACAGGAGGGATGATGCCTTTGCCTTATCGCTGGCTGACCTCTTTGATGGCCCGCTATAATGGGAAAAGCACTCTCATTGACTGCGGGGAAGGAACACAGATTGCCATGAAGGAGAAAGGATGGAGCCCCAAGCCCATCGACATTATGTGTTTTACCCATTACCATGCGGACCACATCAGTGGATTGCCGGGAATGCTTTTAACCATGGGAAATGCGGAGAGGACCAAGCCGCTTCTCATGATTGGGCCAAAGGGGTTGACCAGAGTGGTTAATGCTCTCAGAACGATTGCTCCTGAGCTGCCCTTTGAACTTCAGTTTATGGAGCTGAATGCACCCAGTCAGGTGATACCTTTTGAGGGCTTCCAGATAGAGGCTTTCCGGGTAAACCATAACGTGGTATGCTATGGCTACAGCATTGTAGTTCATCGGGCCGGAAAATTCGACCCGGTAAAGGCAGAACAACTGGGCCTGGAAAAGAGGTACTGGGGCAGGCTGCAGAAGGGAGAGGAAATTATTCTGGATGGACAGGCATACACTCCGGACA
>JBNMJJ010000394.1:0-2038 GCA_050873745.1 Lachnospiraceae bacterium
CAGTGTGAGCCCGGCATATGCTTCGCATAAGCCTCTGAACTTCTTGGCGAAATGCCTTCTGGCATGAGCCTCTAGAAGTTCTCTTCACACTAGCATGGACAGGAAATCACTCCGCTTACTGCACTGGCAGCGGCTACCGCCGGGCTGGCCAGATAGATTTCGGAAGTAATATGGCCCATACGGCCTACAAAATTACGATTGGTGGTAGATACGCACCGCTCATTTTCCGCAAGAATTCCCATATATCCGCCAAGACAGGGACCGCAGGTAGGAGTGCTGACTACCGCTCCCGCTTTGATGAAAGTAGCCAGAAGCCCTTCCTCCATAGCCTGTAAGTAAATGGCCTGGGTAGCCGGGATAATGATGCAGCGAAGGCCTTTTTTCACATGCCGTCCTTCCAAAACCTTTGCGGCAGTCCGCAAATCATCCAGTCTTCCGTTGGTACAGGAGCCGATTACCACCTGGTCCACCTTAATGTCCTCGGTAATTTCATCAATCGTTTTCGTATTTTCCGGTAAATGAGGGAAGGCAATGGTGGGCCTTAAGGCAGCTAAATCAATGGTGTATTCCTCTTCATAAACCGCATCTGCATCCGCTTCATATATCTTATATTCTCTGGTGGAGTGCTCCTTCATATAGGCAATGGCAACCTCATCCACAGGGAAGATTCCGTTCTTTGCTCCCGCTTCAATAGCCATATTGGCAATGGTAAAACGGTCATCCATAGTCAGGTTGGCGATACCGTCGCCCACAAACTCCATGGAACGATAAAGAGCGCCGTCCACTCCGATTGTACCGATAATATGCAGGATTACATCTTTACCGCTTACCCACTGGGAAGGCTTTCCGGTGAGATTAAACTTAATGGCAGCAGGCACTTTGAACCAGGCCTTTCCGGTAGCCATACCGGCAGCCATATCCGTACTTCCCACACCGGTGGAAAAAGCGCCCAGAGCGCCATAGGTACAGGTATGGGAATCTGCGCCAATAATTACATCTCCTGCCACAGTAAGACCTTTTTCTGGCAAAAGGGCGTGTTCAATTCCCATCTCACCAACCTCAAAGTAATTGGTAATCTGGTTTCTTAAGGCAAATTCTCTGACGCATTTGCAGTGCTCTGCGGACTTAATATCTTTATTGGGTACAAAATGATCCGGCACAAGAGCAATTTTATCCTTGTGAAAAACGCCGTCCACCTTCATTTTTTCCATTTCGTGGATGGCTACCGGACTGGTAATATCATTCCCCAGCACCAAATCCAAATCCGCCTCAATCAACTGGCCTGCTTCAACATAATCAAGTCCCGCATGTGCAGCCAGAATTTTCTGTGTCATCGTCATTCCCATGTGGATATTCCTCCTCGTGAACTTTCTTCTGGCAGTATTATACCATTCCGATAAGCATAGATACAATACATGTTATTTATGCTTGTCATAACCGTTTGTTATGCTTATACTGATATTTAGATGGGAAAGGCTATGGCTGACGGAAGTGGGATTTTTACTGAACGGAAAGAGGGCTGTATCGTTGGCGTTGAAAGGACAATTAGTGGCTTTGAGTGAAAGCGGCTATTCAGAGGCGCGAATTTGGGCTGATTTAGAATGTAAGTGGTCATCTGTCGACATAATGAGGGCCGATTAGGAGTGAAAAAAAGCTGTCAGGGGGCATAGAGAAAAAAAGCCGTCTATCCTGCCCTTTGTAAGCCTGTTTTTCCTGGAGAAAAGAAAAAATGCAGGCTGATTTCGGCATATAGAAATTTTTTGTCTCTCCATGCCCTGCTTTTCTTCTTCTGTGGGGCAAGGAGAATAATTTTTTTGCCATATGCCCATAGAGCAATCAAAGCAAGTAAAAATAGGGCTTATTTCCTGTTTCAAAGGGCAGTTACAGATAATTTTTTCCTGTATGCCCAAGGATAAACATGCCACAACAGCCATAGGACATATCCTGTGGAGAAACAAGGCAAAGAAACTTGCTTGCTTTAAATGAAATGAAACTACTTTTTTCAAATGGTGAAATTTAAATAATAAAAAGCAAAACA
>JBNMJJ010000395.1:0-2018 GCA_050873745.1 Lachnospiraceae bacterium
ATACCAATAAAGAATTTCACATCAATATCATTGTTCCCGGAAAAGACAAAAACACAGAGGAGGAGGGAGAAAGCCGTTTTTATATGGAGCCTCCCATTATGGTAAAAACGGAAAGCCGTCCTGAGCATGATTTGGAGCAGGATGTAACCGATATGATTCATGAAATAGGCGTACCGGCCCACATTAAGGGCTATCAGTATCTGAGAGAGGCGATTATGATGGCGGTGGAGGATATTGAGATGCTCAATTCCATTACCAAGGTGCTGTATCCCACCATTGCCAAAAAGTTCCAGACCACGCCCAGCCGGGTAGAGAGAGCTATCCGCCATGCCATTGAGGTGGCCTGGAGCAGAGGCAGGATGGAGACTCTGGACGCCCTTTTTGGCTATACCGTGAATACGGGAAAGGGCAAGCCCACCAACTCTGAGTTTATCGCATTGATTGCAGACAGAATCCGGCTTCAATACCGCTGAAAGAACTGAAAATGAGGGGGCTTTCTTTTCGGCAGTATTGCAAGCAGTGCTTGCGATATGCCGGGTGTGTAGTGTATAATAAATCTTAAATACAAATGCGAAGTGAAAGAAAGTGAGGAATTGCGGTGAAGAATATATTGTTTGTTGCATCAGAGGGTGTACCATTTATCAAAACAGGCGGTTTGGCTGACGTAGTAGGTTCCTTGCCCAAGTGTATTGACCGGGAATTTTATGATGTTCGCATCATCCTTCCCAAATATACCTGCATGAAGGAGGAATGGAAGGATAAACTGGTTTATAAGAATCATTTCTACATGGATTTTCACTGGAGGAATGTTTATGTGGGGATTCTGGAAGCCGAAATTGACGGAATCACTTATTATTTCATTGATAATGAGGGGTATTTCGGCGGTTTCCGTCCTTACAGCGACGATGTTTTATTTGAAATCGAGAAGTTTGCTTTCTTTTCCAAGGCTGCACTTTCCGCACTTCCTGTAATCGGGTTTAAGCCGGATTTGATTCACTGCCATGACTGGCAGACCGGCCTTGTTCCGGTATATCTGAAGGAGCGTTTCCAGAATGGAGACTTTTTCAGAGGAATTAAGACGGTGATGACCATACATAATCTGAAGTTCCAGGGCAAATGGAACGTAAAGGATGTACAGGATATTACCGGTTTGTCCGACTATTACTTTACCGCTGATAAGCTGGAGTGCTATAAGGATGCCAACCTGTTGAAGGGCGGTCTGGTATATGCGGATGCCATTACTACCGTAAGCAGCACTTATGCGGAAGAGATTAAGACCGATTTTTACGGAGAGGGCCTGAACGGTCTTCTGAATGCCAGAAGCAAGGATTTGAGAGGCATCGTCAACGGTATTGATTATGATGCCTTTAATCCGGAAACGGACCCCTACATTGCCAGAAAGTATAATGCAGTAAACTTCCGCAAGGAAAAGGTAAAGAATAAGAGAGCCCTGCAGGAGGAACTGGGGCTGGAGATGGACGATAAGAAGTTCATGATTGGTATTGTATCCCGTCTCACGGACCAGAAAGGCTTCGACTTAATCGCCTACATTATGGATGAGCTTTGTCAGGATGAGGTTCAGATAGTGGTATTGGGAACCGGAGAAGAACAGTATGAGAATATGTTCCGCCACTTTGACTGGAAATACGGCAATAAAGTAAGCGCACACATTTATTATTCGGAAGAAAAGTCCCATAAGATTTATGCTTCCTGTGACGCCTTTCTTATGCCTTCCCTGTTTGAGCCCTGCGGCTTAAGCCAGCTTATGGCTCTTCGCTACGGTACGGTTCCCATCGTCAGGGAAACGGGAGGCTTAAAGGATACGGTAGAGCCTTATAATGAGTATGAAAACAGGGGTACAGGCTTTAGCTTTACCAACTACAATGCCCATGAAATGCTGGCGGCGATTCGCTATGCAGAGCACATTTACTATGACAGGAAGAGAGAATGGAATAAGATTGTGGACCGGGCCATGGCAGCAGATTTTTCCTGGGAGGTTTCGGCAAAGAAGTATCAGG
>JBNMJJ010000396.1:0-2012 GCA_050873745.1 Lachnospiraceae bacterium
CAGTAAGCTGGAGCCCAGAGGAACCTCCATATCCCAGCAGATTGAAGAAGGAATTAACCGGATTCGTCAGGGACTACCGGAAGAGGTTAGCTTAGAGAAGCTGGCTCAGGAGATGGAAAGTATCGCAGAGGATAATCAACTGGAAGAAAAGTTTGCCAGAGAAAGTCTTAAGGAAATCCGGCAGATTCTGGAAAAGGACGAAGCCCAGGCAGACTATTTGAAGGCTTATCATCAGCCGGTTACCATAGATAATCTGCAAAGTGCAGGTGTGCTGAACGGACAGAGAGGAAGAACCTTCCGCCAAATCAGAACTTTGGAAGAAAATTTCCTTGAGGAGCAGGAAGCTCTGGCAGAGTCAGATGAACCTTTCGGTTTTCTGGAAAAAGCAGAAGCATTTATGGATAGATTGGACCAGCCTCAGGACAGGGAAGAGGCATATCAGTCCATTATTGAAGAGGCAGGACAGGCCCTGGAGAATGCAGTTTCAGCTCTGGGTGATGAAGCTGGCTATGTGGACATTAAAGGAATCCGGCAGCTTTATAAGCAGCTTAACCTGGCGGCCAATCTGGCCAGAGAAGAAAACTATGAAATCCCGGTAAGAATTGGGGAAGAGATTACTTCCATCAATTTAAAAATTATCCATAATGCAGAAACCTCAGGAGAAGTAAAGGTCACTCTGGATACGGAAGAACTGGGTAAGGTAGAAGCCCGTTTTACGGTTACGGCAAACGTTCTGGAGGGCTCCGTTTTAACGGAATATATGGATAAGAAAGAACTTCTTTTACAGCAGTCCGGGACTTTGACGGAGGCTGTATCCAGGGCACTGGAAGAGACGGGAATAGAGATGAAGGGCATCTTTTTCGGAGCCCATAAGGGCCTGAACATCAATTCGGCCCAGCCCGGCAGCGGGGAGAAGGGAGCGGACACAGCGCTTCTTTACAAGATTGCAAAAGAATTTATTACCTTTATCAGGAACAGATAATAACAGACGAAAGAAAGGGAAAAAATCATGAGAATTAACTACAACGTATCGGCAATGCTGACCAACAATGCTTTACATAGGAACGATTCCAGACTATCCAAATCTATGGAGCGTTTATCCTCCGGCTATAAAATCAACAGCGCAAAGGACAACCCTGCAGGATTGGCCATGTCCAGAAGAATGCACGCTCAGATTCGGGGATTGGACGTTGCGGGGGACAATACCACTAACGGTATATCGGTAATCGAGTCCTGCGATGGAGCTTTGGGAGAAATTCACGACATTCTTCAGAGGATGAACGAGCTGGCAATTAAGGGCGCTACCGGTACCCTTGCGGACAGTGACCGTACCATGGTTGACGAGGAGTTTCAGGCATTAAAAGAAGAGATGCAGAGAATTGCAGATACCATGGAGTTTAACGGACAGAAGCTGCTGGATGGCAGTTTTGATATGAAGGGCTATACCAATAACCCGGACGTTAAGATTAATTATTATGATGCCAAGGTTCCCGTTGGAAAATATACCGTGAACTTAACTGCTGCCTGGGATAACGGAGAACTCACCGACGCAACGGCAGACAAAGCCCAGAATGGTTTCCGGTTCATCGGCCCCGATGGTACCGATTTGACCAACAACGTTTCCATCAGCGTGAAAGAGGATATTGTTACCATAACCGGACCTCAGGATTTTGAAATACAGATGACTTTGGCCGAGAATACGACCACGATTAACAATATGACCGTTGATATAACCGGAATGGGAGCGATGAGCCTGCAGATTGGCGCCAATGAGGGTCAGTCTCTGGAGGTGAAGATTCCTGCCATGACCAATAAGAATATGGGTATCCATAAGACCGACACGCTGACCAAGGAAAATGCTACGGAGGCCATTAACGATGTAGATTATGCCATTCGTTTTGTGTCCTCTGCCCGCAGTTCATTGGGTGCATACCAGAACCGTCTTGAGCACACCATGAATAGTCTGGAATCAACCAGTGAAAATATGACCAGTGCATATTCCAGAATCATGG
>JBNMJJ010000397.1:0-2011 GCA_050873745.1 Lachnospiraceae bacterium
CCATCCGGGCCTCCTCCTGCCGCTCCTCCTTTTCCGGCTTTTCCAGCAAAAGCAGCTCCGTAACATACTCATCCTCCCCGAAGACTCCCACATTTTCCGGCGATATTATTGCATTCTGCGGCAAATCTGTCGCCTTTTCGGACAAATCTCTCTTCTCTTTAGGCAAATCCGCCGTCTCTTTGGCCATATCTGTCACCTCTTCGGACACACCTGCCGTCTCTTTGGCCATATCTGCCGTTTCTTTAGATAAATCCGCTATTTCCGTCGGGTATACTGCCCCCGGGTACAGGGCTTCTTTTTCATCGTAATCGATTTTTCCTATCTGCCTGCCCATTATCTGGTAAAATACGTCGTTTGCGCTGTCCAGAACCTGTCTGCGGCTGCGGAAATTCTGGTGCAGATGAATGCACTGCCGCTCCCCATCCTCCTCAGAATAGGTCTGGTATTTTTCCAAAAAAATCTCCGGTCTTGCCATACGGAATTTATAAATACTCTGCTTCAAATCCCCGACCATAAACCGGTTATACTTTCCCTCCCATTCTCCGGAAATACTCTGCAAAATATATTCCTGTACCAGATTGGAATCCTGATACTCATCAATCATAATTTCCGCAAAATAATCCCTGTAGTCTTTAGCCGTTTTGCTGGGAACCCAGGACACTTCCCCCGAATTCCCCTGATTCTTTTGCCTGTCCGTTAAAATCTCCAGAGCAAAATGCTCCATATCCCCAAAATCTACCAGATTCTTCTCCCGTTTTCTGGCGGCAAACCGCTCACCGAAGGCAAGCACGGTTTCCACCAATGCCTCCTCCACCTTACGGATTTCTTCCATTTGCTCCAAAACACTGGCAGGAGAAAAAGCCAGATACTTTTTCTTTATCCTTTTAATATCCTCCTTCACCCGGTCTCTCAGGGCCTTTACGGCTGCCTTCTTTTCCTCCGAAACTCCCTCCTGCTTTTTGGAGGAAAGCCGGGCATGGCTTATGTCCTGTATAAGCTCATACTGCTTAGCCCAGGGTTTAGAGGCCATAAGCTCCACCTGCTCCAAATCGGAAATCAAGGCCCCTTCATAGGCTAGGGGCCCATCCTGCTGGCGGCAAAGTCTTAGCCCTTCTTCCAGACTTTGGGCAAGCTGCTTCCATTCCTCCTGTAAGCAGTCCTCAAGCAGGCTGCCCCAGGGCGTTCCTTCTATCCCCTTTTCCCCCACTTCATAATCCTGAAAACGGCTCTTTAACCATTCCACAGGCCAGGGGTGGCTGGCGGCAAAGGTATGAATGTCCAGAATCATATCCTCCAATGCCTTTTCTCTTCCTCCCGGAGCCATCGTATCCATAAGGAGGGTAAACTTCTCCCTGGTTTCTTCCTTTTCCAGATACTCCTCAAACAATTCCTTCAAAATATCCTGCTTTAACAGTTCCAGCTCCCCCGGGTCTGCCACACGAAAGCCCGGGTCCAGGCCGATGTCATTAAAATTATTTCGGATAACAAAAAGACAGAAGCTGTCTATGGTGGTAATCTGGGCGTGGTGAAGCAGGGTAGCCTGCCGCTGCAAATGCAGATTTTCCGGCTCCTCCTTCAATCTTAGCTCAATGGCTGCGCCAATTCGCTCCCGCATTTCCGCCGCAGCCGCATTGGTAAAGGTAACCACCAACAGCCGGTCAATATCCAGGGGCCTTTCCTTATCCGTAATCAGACTGATAATCCTCTCCACCAGAACCGCCGTTTTTCCGCTGCCTGCTGCCGCCGAAACCAAAAGATTCCTCTTCCTGGCCTCGATTACCTTCTGTTGTTGTTCAGTAAACTGCACCGCCACTTTCCTCTCCTTCTTCAAGCGCCCTGCGAATATTTCCCCACAGCTCTTCCTCTGTTTCCTCCTCCAGCTTTCGCTTTTCAAAGCCCGGGATTCGCTCTTCAAAATCACAGATATGTTTAAATTCGCACCAGGTACAGGCATCCATCTGTTTCATCTGGCAGGGATTTATGGAAATCTCCCCACCGGCAATTCTTTCTC